>JAMONG010000256.1 GCA_027066595.1 Sulfurovum sp. | reverse complement strand
GGCGAGAGGACATATACCTCTACCCTACTCACAAGTCCAAAAAAGTCACTCACACAACTCCAACTTGCTGGCGATGCTTTGGCTGAGCGTTTTGATGTGAAGTTTGTAGCACCTGACTACAGAAAAGCCTCAGGCACACAGGAACAAAACATACTGGCAAAAGAGGATGCACTCTACCGTCAAGACTACTGTGGTTGTTTGTATGCACTGAACATTCAAAGAGACCAACAAAAGAAACTAGCCGATGAACTCTTTATGCCACTCTCACAGCAAATACAACCAGAATCCATAGAAGAACGTATAGAGATGTATGAGAAACGCTGGGCATTAGAAGAGGCAGATAAACCTTATAAAATCATCAAACAGCGTTTTTTAAACTGGCGTTTAACATTTGCTTGGCTCAAAGTACAAAAGCAAGTAGTGCCTGCACATTTTCTACCCTACTCTAGTATCAAAAAAGAGTACAGCCGTGGTAAGGTGGAGTATAGCATCGCAGAGGTATATTATATGAACCGTGATGAGGTACGTTTTGTCTCATTAGCTCACTATAATACACTTGCAAACACTGAGTATAGTTCTGTCACTGAGCTACTGTTTAACCCTCCTTCTTTTTCTGATGAGGTAGCTTTACGTAGTAAGCTTGGTGTAACTCCCTATGACATTTCGGTTATTATAGTAGTTGATGAGATACCTACAAAAAAAGTAGAACTACGCTGTCAAAGTCGTACCTTTGAAGACATGAAAGAAGTATTGATAGAACTTTAATCGCACGTGGGTAAGCATAATCCATTATTTACTAACTTTTAGATAAAATAAAACAATTTTTATAAAAAGGTTCTCTCGTGTTATATAATGTTGTTGATATTCAAAATATACTCCCTCACAGATACCCATTTCTTTTAGTGGACAGAATTACAGAACTTACTGCTGGTGAGTACATAGAAGGCTATAAAAATGTCTCTATCTCTGAACCTGTCTTTCAAGGACATTTTCCTGACCATCCCATCTACCCTGGTGTGATGATACTTGAAGGTATGGCACAAGCGGGTGGTGTACTTGCATTTAAAAGTATGGACAACGCTTCACAAGAAGAGATAGCAAATAAAGTGGTTTACTTTATGAGTATCGATAAAGCAAAATTTCGTGTACCTGTTACCCCTGGTGACCAACTCGTCTATAAAATCAATGTACTTAAAAACAAAGGTGCTGTATGGCAACTTGAGGCAAAAGCGTATGTAGATGGTAAGGTAGTGGCACAAGCTGAACTTAAAGCTATGATAGTGGATAAATAGGTCTTTGATGTCTATTATTCATCCAACAGCCGTGATAGAAGATGGTGCAATACTAGGTGACAATGTCTCTGTAGGTCCTTTTGCATTCATAGGTAAAAAAGTAAGAATTGGTGATAACACTACTGTGGCATCTCATGCAGTGATAGAAGGAGATACGACTATAGGTAAAAATAATCGTATTTTCTCTCACTCTGCAGTGGGGAGTATACCCCAAGACTTAAAATATAATGGCGAAGATGTACAACTTATCATCGGGGACAATAACACCATTAGAGAGTTTACCCTTCTTAACCCAGGGACTAAAGGTGGCGGTTCTGTAACTAAAATAGGTAATGGAAATCTTCTCATGGGTTACGTACATCTTGGACATGACGTGATTATAGGTGATAACTGTATCTTGGCAAATGGTGCAACACTTGCAGGGCATGTGGAGATTGGTAACCATGTGGTAGTAGGTGGGCTTACACCTGTACATCAGTTTGTGCATATAGGTGACTACTCTATGATAGGTGGGGCTTCTGCTTTGGCACAAGACATCCCTCCTTACTGTTTAGCTGAAGGAAACCGTGCAAGCCTTAGAGGATTAAACCTCACAGGACTTAGACGAAGTATGGACAGAGAAGAGATAAACCTACTCAAAGTGGCTTACAGAGAACTCTTTGAACAAGGTAACCCACTTCAAGAAGTAGCACAACGTATTTTTGAGTCTACTTCATCAGATAAAGTTAAAAAGCTTTGTGAATTTATAAAGACCTCAAAACGAGGCATACCATTTAACAGAGTCAAGAATGAAGATAAAAAAAATGAGGAAAAGTAATGAATATAGCCAAAGCATGTAGCTTTTGTGAAACTAGGGAGAGTGAAGAAAATCCACTCATCGCAGGCGAGAGTGCCTACATCTGTTCTAACTGTGTGGTCTCTGCGTATAAAATACTCTTTGGTGAAGAGGAGCAAGAAGCAACACAAATTGACTTAGAAGCACATACACTCTACACACCAAAAGAGATGCATAGTATGCTCTCTGAGTATGTTATAGGTCAAGATAAAGCGAAAAAAACGCTCTCTGTAGCTGTCTACAACCACTATAAACGTATCTTTAAAGATAATGTAGCAGATGAAACACAAATAGCAAAATCGAATGTACTTCTCATAGGACCTACAGGTTCAGGTAAAACGCTCTTGGCTCAAACTATTGCAAGATTTTTAAATGTACCTATTGCTATCGCAGATGCGACCAACCTCACTGAAGCAGGATATGTCGGTGAAGATGTAGAAAACATTCTTACTAAACTCCTTATGGCAGCAGATGGGGATCCTAAACGTGCAGAACAAGGGATTGTTTTTATCGATGAAGTAGACAAAATCGCCCGTATGGGTGAAAACCGTTCTATCACACGTGATGTCTCTGGTGAGGGGGTACAACAAGCCCTACTCAAACTTATAGAGGGTTCGGTAGTAAACATCCCACCAAAAGGTGGACGTAAACACCCTAACCAAGATTTTATACAGATAGATACATCAAACATCTTGTTTATATGTGGTGGTGCATTTGATGGACTCAATGATATACTGAAAAGAAGACTAGGAGCAAATACACTAGGCTTTGGACAAGAGAAACGTTCTAAAAAAGAAGAGCAAAACCTTCTCCACCTTGTAGAAGCTGATGACTTAGTCATGTATGGGCTTATACCAGAGCTTATAGGGCGTTTACATGTACTTACAACACTAGGTGAGATAAGTAAAGAAGATATGGTACGTATTTTACTTGAGCCAAAAAATTCACTGGTAAAACAGTATCAAAAACTTTTTGAGATAGATAATGTAAAGCTTAGTTTTGAAGATGATGCACTTAGTCTCATAGCCCAAAAAGCACTTGATAGAAAAACGGGAGCAAGAGGGTTGCGTTCAATCTTAGAAGAGATGCTACTTGACATTATGTATGAACTCCCAGAACTTGCTGGATACGAAGTAGTCATCACCCATGAAGTTGTTGAGTCTGGTACAAAACCATTGTATATCAAAAATAAACAAACAGCATAGTGAAATAGAATTATTAAAAAGGATAGGTAAAGATGTTTAAAAAAATATTAGGAATGTTTTCCAACGATTTAGCGATTGACTTAGGGACAGCAAACACACTTGTGCTTGTAAAAGGTCAAGGTATAAGTATCAATGAACCTTCTGTGGTTGCAATACAGTATGACAAACATGGTCAAGAGCGTATCTTAGCTGTAGGTCAAGAAGCCAAAGATATGGTTGGTAAAACACCAGGTAACATTAAAGCCATTCGTCCTATGAAAGATGGTGTCATTGCTGACTTTGAAGTCACAGAAATGATGATTCGTTACTTCATCGAAAAAGCACACCGTCGTAAAAGATTTTTCTCTCCACGTATTATCATCTGTGTTCCTTATGGACTGACTCAGGTTGAAAGACGTGCCGTAAAAGATTCTGCTGAGAATGCAGGTGCTAGATATGTTTACCTCATTGAAGAACCTATGGCAGCTGCTATTGGTGCAGGTATTCCTGTCAAAGATCCAAATGGTAACTTGGTAGTAGATATTGGTGGGGGAACCACAGAAATAGGAGTTACCTCTCTTGGGGGGCTTGTCCTTTCAAAGTCTATCCGTATCGCAGGAGACAACATTGACCAAGCTATCATTGACTACATCAAAAAGAACTTCAACCTTCTTATAGGTGACAGAGTTGCAGAAGAGTTAAAGATTAGTATCGGTACAGCTGTTGTCCTAGATGAAGAACTATCAACCACTGTAAGAGGTAGAGACCAAGTAGAAGGAAGTCTTGCTTCTATGGAAGTAACTTCTGAACACATAAGAGCAGCGATGAAAGACTCACTTGAAGAGATTGCGGATGCACTCAAAGATGTCTTAGAGCAAACACCACCCGAACTAGCAGGTGATATCGTCGAGAATGGTATCGTACTTACTGGTGGTGGAGCACTTATCCGTGGTTTAGACAAATACCTCTCTGACATTGTTAAACTTCCAGTATACATCGCAGAAGACCCTCTTCTTGCTGTGGCTAAAGGTACAGGTATCGCACTTGATGAGATAGATATACTCCAACAATTGGCATATGAAGACTAGACTTATAGTCATCGCCATACTGTTACTCATACTAACAGTGCTAGTATCAAGAAATGATGAGCGTATCACAGATACGCTCTTGGGTATAATAAATCCTATCAAGCAAAGTTATAAAAACTTTACACAAAGTATAGAAAACAAAAGTAGTAGTTATATTTTTCAAAAAGAGTCTATCCAAAGGCTTTCACGTGAAAATCGCATTTTACGTAAACGTCTCTTAGAACAAATGCACTATATTGAACAAGTTAAAAATATCTATGATGTACTTCCTGATTTAACGCAATTAGTTGTCCCATCTATTTCCATTATAGAAACTATTTCCTATGTAAAACTCAATAGTTTCTCGCAGGTCATACTCACCAAACCAAAAGGTTTAGTCGAAGGTAAGCTTTATGGTATGATTCAAGGAAGAGTTGTAGCAGGTACTGCACAAGTACATAGTAATCAACTCTATGGCTACCTCACTTCAGATAACAAATGTAGATTTTCTGTTTTTATCGGAGAATCAAAAGCTCCTGGTATTGCTATTGGGCATGAAAAAAATGAGATGATTGTCAAATTTATCCCAAAGTGGCATAATGTCCAAGTAGGAGAGAAAGTCATTACTTCAGGACTTGACAATATCTTTTTTACAGATATTCCCGTAGGTATTGTTACTAAAGTGGAAGTACAAAACTCCTATACCGTAGCATATATTAAAACCTATAGTGACATTTTTCATCCTAAAACTTTTTTTCTTATCAATGATGCGAAAGCAACATTAGTAGAAGGCTTTGATAGTAATAATACACAACTAAATTTACCATCTTATAATCCAGTGGTACATTATCAAGAAAACAATGTAAGTATCTCAGTAAGCGTTACTGATTTAAATCATAGTACATCAACTGATATACCTATTGTTTCAAGTATACCAAGCCGTATAGACCAAACACAAGAAGATTTAATTGAACCTGAAATAAGAGAAGAACATCCTCCTATACAAAACCAAAGAAAGAAAAAAAGAAAAAGAAAACCAAGAAATAACACTAATGCACTTGACCTTTTTTAGTGCTTAGTATTTTACGTATTCATACCCAATTTTAAGGGCATTATATGCCTTTACCCTGTATAATATCAAACTAAAAACCAAGGGTATCTCTTTATGCCAAAACGCAACGACATCAAAACTATTTTACTTATCGGTTCAGGACCTATTGTTATTGGACAAGCCTGTGAATTTGACTATTCTGGTACACAAGCAGCCAAAACACTTAAAGAATTAGGCTACAGAGTAGTACTCATTAACTCTAACCCAGCAACTATCATGACAGACCCAGAGTTTGCAGATAGAACATACATAGAGCCTATTACTCCAGAGATTATTTCTAAAATTATCAAACAAGAAAGTGTGGATGCTATTTTACCAACGATGGGTGGACAAACTGCTCTTAATGTGGCTATGGACATGCATGATGCAGGTATGCTTAATGGCATCGAATTTTTAGGTGCTAACCCTGCAGCGATTAAAAAAGGTGAAGACCGTCAAGAGTTTAAAGAAGCGATGATTAAAATAGGTATGGATTTACCTATCTCTCAATATGCTTACAATATGGATGAGGCACTAGATGCTGCAAAAAATATCGGTTTTCCACTCATTATTAGAGCATCATTTACGATGGCTGGTGGTGGTTCTGGTGTGGCTTATAACATGGATGAGTACAAAGAAATCGTACGTGGTGGACTAGAAGCCTCTCCTATCTCTGAAATCCTCATAGAAGAGTCTCTTCTTGGTTGGAAAGAGTATGAGATGGAAGTGATACGTGACAGAAAAGACAACTGTATCATCATCTGTTCTATAGAAAACTTTGACCCTATGGGTGTACATACTGGAGACAGTATTACTATTGCCCCTGCTCTTACCCTTACAGACAAAGAATACCAAAATATGAGAGATGCTTCTTTCAAAATCTTACGTGAAGTAGGTGTTGATACGGGTGGCTCTAACGTACAGT
>JAMONG010000255.1 GCA_027066595.1 Sulfurovum sp. | reverse complement strand
ATGCTCAAAAGAACTTTTGCTTTAAAAAGTTTGGCTCTAAAAAGAAACACCAAGCCTATGAGTAAGAGTAGCACACCTATGGGAAAAGGCATGATAAACATCGTGACAATTTTTTTAAGGAGAAAAGAGAATTCTAGGTTAATGGTACTATCCTATCAGTTCTGCACATAAGTCAAACCTGTTGTGTGTCATGAGATGTACTTTGCCATGCTCTTTCATCACATCATCAAAAATCTCTTTAGAGAGGTTAAAGCCTACTTCACGCTCTTTTTCTACCCCATCCATAGCGGCTAGGTTCATCGCATCGATGATGTTTTTAGGTACAGAGATACCAGGTACTTTGTCATCTATAAACGTAGCGGTTCTCGCACTCACGATAGGAAATTGCCCAAGAACAAGTTGAGCATTTTTAGCAGTGTCTCGTACGGAGAGTGATTTTGCTTCGTCAAATATCTCTAAGAGTTCTTTGGCATTGGCAAGGTCATATACAGGTTGTGTGATGATAGCTCTTGCTCCATAGTTTAACTTTTTAACCATACGTTTTTTAAGGCTGTTCATATCTTTTGCATACGAGTTTGTCACCGCAAAAGGGTAGATAGGCTTAGGTGCAGGCTTAAGTGGTTTGTTTGAGTAGTCTACACCATTGTTTAAACGGTAGATGATACTCAGCAGCAGTGTAGAGTCACGCTCAACCACACCTTTTACCTCTGGCTGGTCAGAAAACTTTGCAGGGTCACCTGTAAGAGCCAAGATGCATCGCAAGTCAAAATCGTTTGCACCAAGCAGGGTAGACTGTAGTGAGAGTTTGTTTTTATCTCTCATACTCATCGTAGCAATGACAGGTTTATCAAAGGCTTGCTGTATTTTGATAGCAGAAAGTACCCCTGACATCTTTAGTTTTGCCAGAGGGTTGTCTGTACATGAGAAACCTGAGACTTTTTCATGCAGGTTATGCTTTTTTATATCGGCGATGATACCATCTATCGATGCTCCATGCGGAGGGTTTATCTCAACGGTAATAAACTTTTCAGTCTTATGACACAAAAAATCACAAAATTCTTTAAACATAGTTACTCTTAATATTTTATTTTTACTGTTATAATTCTACCAAAATATTACATAGAGGTGTATGATGTCCAAATTGGCTGTGTTTGATTTTGATTCGACGTTGATGGATGGTGAGACCATTGATTTTTTTGCTGAAGTTCTTGGCTTTAAAGAAAAAGTAGTTGCTATTACTGAGCGTGCGATGGCAGGAGAGTTGGATTTTTATGCTTCTTTGGTAGAGCGTGTGGCTCTGCTAAAAGGTTTACCTCAAAGTAAAGTAGAGCAGATATGCCAAGACCTCCCTATGATGCCAGGGGCTAAAGAGGTTGTAGCAGGGCTGAAAGCCAAAGGCTACACCGTGGTCTGCTTTTCTGGAGGCTTTAGAGATGCTACCAAGCCTGCGTGTGAAAAACTAGGCATAGATGCAGACTTTTCTAACTTTTTACACAGTGAAGAGGGCATCCTTACAGGTGCAGTAGGTGGGGAAATGATGTACTCACAAGCCAAAGGTGACATGATAACACGTCTACAAGCACTTCTAGGCGTAAACAGAGTAGACACCTTAGTCGTAGGTGACGGAGCCAATGACTTAAGTATGTTTGCCCATGCAGACACACGTGTAGCCTTTTGTGCCAAGCCTGTACTCAAAGAAGCAGCTACTCACTGTGTAGATGTGAAAGATTTAAGAGAGATTTTAACGATAGTCTAACAAGATGATGCCAAATTAGCAACACTTGTCATCGTTAATCACTTTTGACTTTGCTAGGGCAGCCTCTATCTCTTCTTTGCTTACATCACCCGTGAGGTTTAGATTTACTTGACCGTCCACACCTGTGACTTCCATGTTGCTTATCTTGGCTTTTGTCTCATCTGACATACACTCACATGAGCCTGTAGCACAGTTTTCTACCATCTTGACGATGTTTTGTTTCTCTACAGCTCCTGTGAAGCTTATCTTCACACCTTCGCCTGTTTTAAATACGTTTTTGTTCATGCTAATTCCTTTTTTATTATATTATTGGTGTTGTGAGGGCACAACACCCTACGGTTATATATGTGCTTGATGTAGGGTGTTGTCCCCTGACAACACCTTTTGAACCCTTGGCAACAACACCTCACGTATTTCAGCTAAGGTCTTTTCAAATGCCTCAAAATCTTTTCCATCTGGGTCTTCAAATCCTACATGCATGGTTTTGACTGGTTTTGGAAACATAGGGCAAGTCTCTTGTGCATGGCTACAGACAGTGACTACAAGGTCATAGTCATTGTCTATGACAGTCTCTAAGGTCTTAGAGTGATACTTCTCATCCCAAATGCCTTCGTTTTCAAGTACTTTCTTAGCATTAGGATTAACCCTACCAGATGCTTTCACCCCAGAACTCTCAGCCACTATGCCCTCACACTCAGCGTTTATGAGTGCTTCAGCGATGATGCTTCTACATGAGTTTCCTGTGCAGAGAATGAGGACTTTTTTCATAGAGTTCCTTTGGTTGATAGAGGATTGTAGCGTAAAATAGTATATATATCAAGATATATTGATATATATATTTATTGGATAAATCCAATACGCTCGTTCTTTCCTTCTTTTACTTCTATGATTTTTTCATTCGCTTCTTTATCAGACAAAACTTTTTCATCTTTTAACCATTGAAATTTTTTAATTTCATTTTCTATATTATTGTCATAATCTATATGACCATAAAGTTCCAGTAATTGTTTTTTTCTTCGGGATTGTATTTCATCTACTATTTTATCGTGTTTACGGTTTTTTATAATTAGAATACTGGCTTGTGGAGTCTCAAAAATTGTAAATTTTATTTTTCTAAAAAGAGTCCATAATAGACATAATATACCCAACCCAATAATTATTATGCCATTTTTATCTAACATATTAATCATATAAACCCTATAAACATTCAATGCAATCCCTAAAAGTATCCATAACCATCCAACACTTTTACACCAATCATTTTGTTCTATTTGTATAATAGATTTTCTTGGGAAATCAGCATAAGGAATATCATATTCTCCTGAACCTCCACTATATTTATATGCGTAATTTAATCTATTATCTGTAAATGTAAATTTAAGTTTATGTCCATTTTTACTTTGTTTTATTTCCATTATTTTCCTTTTTCATACTTTACACCCACCCTCAAACTCGGGCACCACCATCTCCAAATAAGAAATCTCTTTCAATATATCTTGCCTAAATTTGTCCAGAGGGGAGCGTATGGCGTAGTATGCCCAGCGTCCTTTACGGTCTACGCGTAAGAAGCCTGCTTCTTTTAAGATTTTGAGATGTCTTGAGATGCGGGATTGTATCATCCCAAAGGCTGACTCTATGTCACAGACACATACTGCACCGTTGATGTCTATGAAGCGTAGTATGGTAAGCCTAGTCTTATCGTTAAGTGCACCGATGGTTTGTAAAAATGTTTGTGTTGATGGTGTTTGCATGAAAGTAGTGTAGCGTAAATTATATGAAGTGAGAGATAGTAGAATCAACAAAATATTTCTATTTTGTTGATATGCATTTGAGGCTTAAGGTGTGAGTCTACCTGGTGCGCCATTTGCTCCTGTTGCTGTATGACATCTGTTACAGTCTAATCTCATGTTATCATGTGTATTCATCCCTGAACTTCTCACTACATTACCATTGGCATCTATGACATGTGCTGTGTAGTTTGGAAGTGTGGCATTCCCACGGAAATTTGAGTTTCCTATACCGTTACTACTATTGTAAACATCTGCACCACCTAACTGTACTCTGTAGCCTGCTGCCCCTGCTGTGTTGTCAGGAGCATTCATACTATTAAATACCGTAGCACCGTTAAAGTCATGACAAGCTATACATGATTTCCCTTGATTATGTATGGTGTCATTTGAACCTTTGTCATTTGAACCCTTATCATCTGAACCTTTATCGTCAGAGCCTTTGTCTCCTCCACATCCCACAAGTAAAGCAACTAAGAGAGCAGCCAGAGTAAATTTATATACTTTAAACATTATTTTCCTTTTTATTGTCTAATTTTTACGTCATATTTTAGCATCTCTTTTGTTACTGAAGTGTTAAGTTACTCTGCATTCATCTTGCCTACAGCACAAGAGACAAAACTTTTTGCAGTTGTAGTAAAGCCTTCTAAAGTAGATAAATCTTCATCACTCATGGGATAACCTAAGGCTTTGAGTGCAGTACGTAGGGCAGGTATCTGTGACTCTTCTATCTCTAGTGTAATCTCTCTTGGTTCTACGTCTAAATTGACCTTTACTTCTCCAAACTCATCTGCTAGTTTGGTCGTAAGTGTATTGGCACAACCACCACATTTTACGTTGAGTACTTCAAATGTTTGTGTTCTTTTCATGAGGGTATCCTTTTATTACTATTTCATAGTGTAGCATACGATTAAAATGTGTAAGCTGTGTGCAATGCTTACTTAGTATAATGTTAGCACTAAATTGAGTTAGGATAATATATGACAGCAAGACAGGCTATCGCAACATTACAACGTAATATGAATGCCTCAACTATAGGGCAGAACCACATTGTCTCTAGGCTTATTATGGGACTTTTAGCAGATGGTAATATGCTCATAGAGGGTTTACCAGGACTTGCTAAAACAAGGGTGGTACACTCTATGGCAGATGAGATAGAGTCAAAGTTTTCACGTATACAGTTTACCCCTGATTTGAAACCTTCTGATGTGATGGGTGAAGAGCGAAAGTATATGGAAGATGGTAGAACGGAATATAAGTTTCACGAGGGTTCTATATTTGGAAATATCATTTTAGCCGATGAAGTCAATAGAGCACCTGCAAAGGTACAGTCAGCCATGCTTGAAGCGATGGAAGAGAAACAAGTGACCATAGCAGGTGAAACACATAAACTCCCAGAGCTTTTTGTGGTTATGGCGACACAAAACCCCATAGAACAAGAGGGTACTTTTCCTCTTTCTGAAGCACAAAAAGACCGTTTTTTAATGCATATACGTATTGACTACATTAACATGGAGTCGGAGTTTAAAATGGTCAAGATGATACTAGAAGAGAGACGCCATGAAAAAGTAGAAAAAAAGAAGATACCTCAGTCACTCATTTTTGAAGCACGTAATGAAGTAGCAGACATTAAAATAGATGATAAAATGGGACGCTATATGATAGAACTCATTTTTGCTACACGTTACCCTGTACGTTATAGCAGACAGCTGGGTGTGATGATAGACTTAGGTATCAGCCCTAGAGGAACACTCGCTTTGCATCAGTGTGCCAAAGCACATGCATGGATGAAAGGTAAAAAAGAAGTAGAGGTAGAAGATGTGCATGCCATCATACATGATGTGTTTCGTCACCGATTGGTGATTAGTGAGCATGCTTTAATGAACGACAGAACCAATGATGAGATTATCGATATTATTTTGGCACAAGTACCCCAACCCAAAGGTGCAACTGTAGCAAAAAAGTGATATAATCTTGTATGCAAAATGATACAATGAAAATAGAATTTAAACAAAGCACAGTAGAGAACTTAGAGCTTTTTTCTCAGATGCTCGATAAAGACATTAACACCATCTTAGAAGAAGCACTAGAACAGTACTTTGATGCAGCACAAAAAAGGCTCATGGAGAAAAACATTAACGATGAAAATGCTATGACAAACCTAGACTATGATGAGTTTTGGGATGGTGTAGATATAGATTAGAGGGCTTACTCCCAAGTCACTTTACTTTTTAAGGTATTTAAACTGGTATCTAAGTGTAATCTTTTGACAAACTCTTTAGCAAATATGAGGGCTTTTTCTTTGAGTTTTTTAGAGACTTCAGGTATGTAAATCTCATCAGCTGTTTGAGAAAAAATTTCCATCCATTTATCAAAATCTTCTTTTTTGAGTCCTATAATAGAAAAGTGAGGTCCATACGGGTCTCCTTTATAACGTTCTTCATCTAAAAACAGCGTAGCCCAAAAATTGACCAACAGCTCAATATGCTCTTGCCACTCTTCATTTGCCATATCTGCACCTAGCTCAATGACAAAAAAGTCACCCAAAGTATCATCATTGAGTGCTTTTTTATAAAATTGTACCATTAAGGTTTCAAGGTTTTCTCTTGTCATAGTCTCTTGAAGTTTCAGTGTATATCCTTTTTATTAAAAGCGAAATTATAGCAAGAGTTTTCTAAAGAGTGAAAATAAAAACTTGACGTGTTAAATCCTATCTTTTATCAAAATTATTAAATAAACTTGACAACAAGTGACTAAAGGTTGTATAATAATTTAAATAATCACAATGAAGGAGTTAATCTATGAGTATATTAGAAAAATTAACCAACCAAATGCAAGGGACTATCGAGTCAGGTGTGTCACTTGCTTTACATAACAAAAACCAAGAGGTAGAGCCTGTACATCTCATGTGGGCA
>JAMONG010000254.1 GCA_027066595.1 Sulfurovum sp. | reverse complement strand
ATGAGTCCAGCTTTAATGACTCTTGGAAATACAAGATACCCTTTGGTTTGAGGAAGAAAACTTGTACCACCTGGTACCTCTTTTTTAAATTTTTCTATAGCAGTATCAACATCTCTGTTTATCTCTGCAGCTGTTTTCGCATAACTCATTTGTGTAAAAAGTAGTGTCGCTACTATCGTAAGTATGATTGAATAGATTTTTTTTGTGTTCATGTGGATTCCTTAGTTAAATTGTCATATTATATCTTATGAAAATTAATGGAGTGTTATGGAAAAAGTAACGATAAAAGCCTATGCAGTAAAACATAAATTAAGCATATTTAATGTGATGAAAATGGTCAAATCTGGAAAGTTGAAAACCATAGAAGAGACTGAACATGGAAAAGAAGTAAGCTATATTATCTTAGAGCCTGAGGTAGAAAAAGAGGTAAAAGCATCTATCGTACCCTTAACAGAGCGTGAAAGTGCTACGATACATAAAGAGTTAAGAGAATTACGAGCAGAATTAAGAGAGCTTAAGAAAGAGATAGATAGCTTAAAACAGCTATCTATCTAAACTTATTTGAGTGCTTTTTTTAGTTTTCTTTCAATGGCATCGGGAATACTTGATATATCCATAAATTGTCCCATAGAAAGAAGTGGATACGAAAGTGCTAAGTAATACTTGGCATGAAGTGCATAGACATTACCATCTTCTATCAATACAGTATATGGGAGTAAAATAGCATTTTCTGTTCCAATTTTATCGATAAAGTTTTCGGTGTTTTTTGACATTTTTACACCCACAAGTCTGCTACCATTTGCAAGTTTAACCTCAAAGAGTTTTTTCTTAGGGTTTACGCTTGCACCTTTTTTAAGTGTAAGCATATCTTCATAGTAAGGCATAGCCATCATAAAGTGGTACCCTGCAAGGTCACCTTCTTCAAGGACATCTTTTGTAGCAGTGAGTTTACCAAGTGCTTTTCCAAGAGAAGTTTTTACAGCACTGTCTACACCTGATTTATAGTCTTTTTGCATAAATGCTTTAAGCCAGTAAGTTGGGTTAGTAACACGTACAGTTTTTGCAGATGAGTCTACCATGACTCTTTGAATCGCTGCAAATCCACGTGTTTTTTGACTTGCAAGTGCTTTTAATTTTTTATTTGTGAAAATAATGACTTTGATGTTTTCTTTAGAAGCAGGTGAGTAGGTTGCGAGTACTTTAAATCCAGCTTTTCCTAGTTTAGATTTGACTGTTTTTGCAGTAGCAAATGGGGCAGTGTAGTATGCAGATATTTTAGCAGCTTGTGCAGTAATAGATGTAACCATAAGTACCACAAGTAGGGCAGAAAATTTTGAAATCATTTTTGACATGTGTCATCCTTTTTTATGTAAAATAATAAGTAACTATGATAGTAAAAATAATAATAAAGGGTGCTTAAACACCCTTTATGTGTTTGGAGAGATTAGAATGTATAGTTAAGTTGGAACGCAATACTATTTTCACTGTGTTCATTTGTAAGGCTTGAGAAAGGAAGTCCTAAGCCTTCTGTACTAAATGTTTTTGTTGAAGTTGGTTGATAAACATAGGCTAAATCTACTGAAAATGCACTAGATACTGTAAAGCTACCACCTACAGTATAGTGTGTTTCAGCTGTAGCTGGGAAGCCCATGAGGTTAAAAAAGTTAAGTCTTGTATCTCTTACTTCAACGACAGCTGAATCAGCATAGTTATATCCTACTCTTACTGCCCAATCATTTTGTTCATATTGGTAACCAAATGCATAGACATCAGAATCTTCCCAACCAAAATCACCATAGCCTTTTGCTGATGACCAGTTGATTTTTTTGTAATCAAAAGCAAAGGTATGTTCACCCATTTCATATGCTATACCTACGCCATACTCTTCTGGTTGCTCAAGTACATCACCTGCTGGCAATGAAAGTCTAAATGGTGCTGTTGCTGTAGTAAGTTGTCCATCATATTCCATCTCAATAGCCGATTTGTATGTTGCCCCAATCGTTAAACCTTTTACGCCATCTTGGCTAAAATCATAAGCAATACCAGCATTAAATCCAAAACCAAAGTCTTGTGCTAGTCCTGTACCTACATTTGCAATCTCACCTGTGGGTGTTGGCATTCTATAGTTTATGTCTAGGTTACCATATTGCATGATAGGTGTAACGGCGACACTTAAACCACCTGTTTTATATGCTATGGGTACACCAAACTGAAGAAGTTGTAGGTTTGTAACCATGTTAAAGTTACCAAACTGACCTTGTGTAAGTGGTGCAAAGTTTGCTTTAGAGAAGTCAACACCCATACCAGCTGTTCCCCACATACCAACACCTATGTACCAGTTATCATTTATTTTTGTGGCAATGGATACTTCTGGAATCATATTGAGCGTTGCATCACTATCATAGGTACCTTGTGGTGGTACAGGTGCACCTGGTGCACCATTAAGTTCAGATGAGATACTTGGAGCAAAGAGTGTTCCACCAAATGAAACCTCAGTACCTTCTATAGAGGTAATAAGTGCAGGGTTAAAAAGACCAGACTCTGCACCATGAGATACAGCAATACCAGTTCCACCCATACCACGTGCTTTAGCACCGATACCTATAAGGTTGTCTCCATTTGTTGCTTGGAGTGTTGTCGCTGTAATAAGCGAAAGCGTAATGAGTTTTGTTAATGTTGTTCTTTTCATTCGACTTGTCCTTTTAGTAAATGTGACGCAATAGTATCAGAAAAATATTTTAATGTCAAGTAAATCTATTGATATTGTTTAATGACTTTTATTTATGTGTAATGAAAATTATGTAATGCATCATCTTCTCTTGATTAATTTTAACAAAATAGTATATTTGACATATTTTTACTATAATACCAACAAATAAAATAGCCATTCTATTGGAGTATACAATTGTTCAAAATAAAAACTTTAATTATACAAATTATACTAGCTAGTATTATATATCTACCACTTTCAGCTGTTGAAACAAAGATATTGACACAAAAGGAAAAAACGGAGAAATATATAAAAATTCTTCCAGCTATTTTACATATACTTTTTAATGAGAATAAAAAACCTTTTTCAATAGAAGGCAATATAAACAGTAAAACAAGTATTTATGCACTCTATCAATTTTTACCGACAGTCAATAATAGAAATTATGACATACTAACATTTAGTATTCAAAACAAACCAACATGGGCAGAGTTCAACACTACGACAGGATTATTGGGAGGTCGTCCAAGTGATGAAGGTAACTATACGAACATTATTATATCTGTATCCGATGGTACAGATACTACAAGTTTAGATCCTTTTTACATTGAAGTTAATCCTGCTATAGATATTGCACATAAGTATGGAAAAGCTACACAAGGAACTGATAGTTCTTATGGATACTACGCTCCTGCCAGTAATGCTATAGATAATAACGACAGTACCTATAATCATACAAGAGGTGGGAAAAATGCTGAAAATTGGTTGCAAATTGAACTGCCTAATCCTACAAAAATCCATAAAATTGTTATTCAAAATAGAGGAAATAACGAATATCGACTGACCAATGCCAAAGTCTATCTTTTAGATACACCTTATATAGGCATAGTAGATGAAAATGATTTTATTAAAACGCTTGAAGCTACATTAGCTGAACAAAATATTAACCTAAATCCCGCCAAAAGTGGACGCTATCTTCTTATAAAGGGTGAGACAAACAGTAATGATCAGAGACATTTACATCTACGTAAAGTAGAAGTCTATGGTGAAATACCTTCTGCACCTGCCTTCATAGATGAAAATACTGTTTTCCGAGTAGCAGCAGAGCTTAGCAGTACAGAAAGTGTAGGTTCTGTTATTGCACAAGATTATCAAAATGACACACTTGGTTATAGTATTGTAGAGAGTGGCTTACCTTTTTCTATAGATGAAAATGGTCTGATTAGTGTAACATCCGAGCTAAGACCTAACCACACCTATCATTTTCATGTGAGTGTAAGTGATGGTGTGGAAAGTACCTCTTCATGGGTTACCATTGTGACAGATAAAAATGAACAAGACTATTATAGTGAGATGCTAGATTATAGTAGTGAATATAATATTACGAATAACATGCAGGGTGATTTAGCAGGACAGTTATGGTTTATGCAGAGTCAAATGCATCGTCCTAAAGCTAAAGGAGGGGAGTTTAGACCATTGGCTGTTGCTTTTCGTTCAGCATTGCTTCTTTTCATGATAAAAGATGCTACAAGCATTCATGCCATAGAAATGAAAGTGACCAATGACAAAGGTGAAGTGTATACAGCATTGCTTTCAAAACCATCGAAGATAGGACTTTGTGACCAATCAACCGCAGATAGTCGAGCGAAGTTGACATTTTCAAAACGCTCATGGACAGGTGAAATTCCTTGGAACTTTATGACACCTAAGATGAGTATAGAATTAACTGAATTGGACAGTAGTGGTACAGAGCAAAAAAGTGCGTCATTGAATGCTGGAGAGATTAAACTGGGTACACCTCATGAGATTATGATTAACAATATTGATTTGGGTATGCTTGTAGAGCCTCGTGGTGCAAATGAACATGTCTATAGTAAATATAACAAAACAGCAGAGTATGCACTCAATTACTTTCAGACAGCCCCTATTGCAAAATATACTATTGGACGGTATGCACCTGCGTATTTCCCTAAAGTGGTACTTGATGATGGTACGGTATATACTGATAAAAGTGCAAGTACCAATGCAGGTGTCTACTCAGGCGATATGCGAGGGATAATAGCAAAAGCATTGGTTTCAACAGGTATTAACAAAGCCAATATAGGTTTGATTTCAGATAAAAGTCAAGATGATAGGCATGATCGTATTATGCGTCAAACACTTGTGCATACAGCACAAGGAAAATATACCCATCCTGATACAGGTGAAGCCGTTACTGTTGTACATGGCTTAAGTGGTGGAGCAGGAAAGCTAACACTTGTAGATGTTTCTGGAAATGAGTTTAGTCATGAGTATGGACATGACCATGGTATGGGGCATTACCCTGGTGGGATTTATGCCATACATAACTATGAAAGTGGATGGAGTTACAATACCTACTTAAATCGTTTTATAGGGAATTTACGTTGGAAAAGTATTGCTTCGTCTGTCTCTAACCCTAATACAGAAGAGAGTGTCGCTCCGTTTAAAAACCTATACTCTTATGGAAAAGATTCTATGGGAAGTGGTAACCCTAATGAGAGTCTTTTTTCTAAGTTTACCTTTTATACACCCTATACAGCCTATTATATTCAGCAAAATTTAGCCCAATCAGGAATGATAGATGACAGTAGTCCAACAGGTTACAGTCAATGGAATGGTGACGAGGAGAAGTATGAACCTAAATCAGTTATATATCCTAAACCAACACAAACAAAAATTCCTGTAATGACACTACTTGGTTTTTATGACCCCCAAAAGAGTTTGACTACCTTTATCTATCCAGCACTCTATAGTAACTATGGTAGCTACTTTTCATCAGAGGTATTAAATGCTAGAAATACAGATGATACATGTAAAATAGTGCTTACAAAAGGCGATAACACAGAAGAGAGTTATAATTTACTTTCTACTAGAAAAGTTAGTACTAGAATGAATCAATTTCAGCTAAATTTACCGTTAAGTGGAAACTACAAAAAAGCAAAAGTAGTTTGTGATAATACGGAGTTGGATAGTAGAGATATTGCTCCATTGACTTTTAATCTAAAAGAACCTGTGATTATAGGTAAAGAGTATGGTATGAAAATGGCACTGAAACAAATGAGACTCTTTTCAGAGGTTTTTGCCAATACTAACTTCGCTACAAACAAAAAATTTGTTGAAGCATTTAACACGCATTACGCAAGTTTAAAATCATATACAGAGGGTGTAAGAGTAGAAGAGGGAGATAGCTTTGTTCTTGGAACAAAATATTTTATTGCTTTGGGTGACAATCTTGATGCTCCAAGTGAAGAGAGTGAAGATTGGCTCTATCTTGGTGATAGTCAATTTTATATTAAACTAGAAAAACTTGCACTTGGTGAAGTGAGTGAAGATTTTACAGAAAAGTTTGGGTCAAGTACGTATTTTTTAGTTCCTGTAGACAATGAACGTGTTTTATCATCTAATGCCGTAGCAGGAGCGTGGTATAGTTCGAACATAACGCAAATTACTGTTCAGGCTATTAATAAATCTACAGGTGAAAAACAGCCTATAGTGATAGGTGGTACAGTTGGGGGTTCACCTATACAAGCTGGTAGAAATTATGATTCTAGTTCTGTATTAAAGTTCTTTTTTAAGAAAGAAGATAATCCCACTTTAGCTAAAGGAGAATATGCTGTCTCTTTCTATACGACAGGTAGGCGTTGGCATGCATCAGATGTAACACTAAACCTTTTGATTGAGGGAACTGTTGTTGTTGATTAAATGTCTTGGGTTTTATGAGTAAGAATATAATGGGTGTAAAGTTACACCCATTAAAGTAGAATAAAATTTAGATTTTAGATTTTACAAAAGTCTCCATATCAG
>JAMONG010000253.1 GCA_027066595.1 Sulfurovum sp. | reverse complement strand
CTACGCTCTTTTCTGTAGTGGTGGTTGTGTTTCTTTTTGGGCTTTTTATGGAAGCCTATATGCATGACTTTAACCTTGTTTATATTACCCTCTTTTTTGTTTTTTCTTTGGCTTTTTCGGCAGGACCATTGGGTGTACTAAACTTAGGGCATCTACAAGCATACTTTGTACCAGCAGGACGCTTTTTTGCCAATCAAGAGGGTAAAATATTAGTTAATATTAAGAACAATTCCTCAATGGCATCATGGAGCATTACACTTCATGGAGAAGATGTCTCTGTACCTTTACCCTACCTCAAAGGAGCATCCAGCACGATACTCTCTCTTCCTTACACAGCGTTAAGACGTGGAAGTTTTATCTATGAAAAATGCTATTTGGAGAGTAAGTACCCCCTCTCAACTGCCAGACTTACCTTAGCCATAGACGACAGCTACAAAGGCGTAGCCTACCCTGAACCTAAAGGCAAGAGCCTTGAAGCTTTTTTAAATGAAGAGGAGACCTACTATGGTGAAGAGAAAGAGTTTGACGGTCTGCGTGCGTACGATGGTTCACAACGGCTCTCCCATATACACTGGGCATCGGTAGCCAAAGGTGAGATGTCGGTAAAAACCTTTATCAAAGAGACACAGACCCCTAACCTTGTATTTGACTTTTATAAAGCGGGTTTGGAGCATGAGACACGGCTGTCACAGCTTACTTTGTGGGTACTCAGTTGTGAAAAAAAACATCTGCCATTTAAGATAAAACTGCCTAAACGCACACTTAGTTCTACAAAGGAGAGTATAGATGAAATTCTTACAGCCCTTGCTCTCTTCTAAGCCTACACCGCTTATGCTGTTAGATATGGCATATATTGTGGTGCTTCTTCCCCTTATGCTGATGTTAAAAGTACCTATGATGCTTTTTGTCTTGATGGTGCTTGGCATACTCTTGGTTAAAAAAAGCCCTGCAAGTAACCCTTTTATCTTTACGGTGTTTCTTTTAGGGCTTGTGGCACTCTATCTCTCTTTATATGGGGCTTTTTCTTTTACAGGGCTTTCACGACTTAAACTCTTTTTGGAACTGCTAGTCTACATTCTTATCATCGTAGTCTCATTACAGAGGTTGACACGAGAGATAAACTACTATTTGCTTATCTCTCCTTTTTTGTTTTTGGCTCTGTCATTGTTTTTTTATCATGGCATTGTGATGCTTAGCTATGTGATATTTGAGATATTTTTCTTACTTTGGATGATACTCTCTCATCGTATGGAGAGTAACCTTGTAGAGAGTTTCCGCTCTTCTATGGTGATGTTTATGTACTCTTTGCCTTGGGTAGTGGTGCTGTTTATCTTTTTTCCGCGTATTTCGTTTGAACATGCCAGCTATGGGTTTAAAGGTGAAGTGACTAAACGTATGGGGCATGATGGTACGATGTACCTAGATGGCAATGCCCTGCTCGTCCCCTCAGACCGCATTGTCATGGAGGTAGGCTTTGAGGGTGAGGTACCAGATGTCAGTACACTTTACTTTAGAGGAAGTGTGCTTTATGTAGACAAAAAAGACCACTGGGAACCTTTACCTAAATATATCAAAAGAGAGATAAAACAGAGTTCTTCTTCACAAGGTGAAGCACAAAGCTACAAAGTTACCCTCTACCCTACGCAAAAAAAATGGCTCTATCTGCTTGATATGCCAAAGCATGCAGTCAAAGAAAGCCAACTTGACAGTGACCTTGTCTCAACAGTAGAGAAGAAGATAGAAGAGCCTCTACACTACAGTGCCAGCTCGGTGCTTAGTCCCTATTATGTCCAAGAGCTGGATGCGGTTACGTTAGCGTTTGCCAGCCACTTTAGTGAAGCACAAAACCCAAAAAGCTACAAAGAAGCCAAGAAGATTAAAGAGCAGTATGAGCGTACTGCACAAAGAACTAAGGCTCTTGTAGGGCTGTTTATAGAGCAAAACCTTACCTATACGCTTAAACCTGAAGCCTTAGATATCAATGCCAGTACAGACTCTTTTCTTTTTGACAAACGTGGGGGCTACTGTGTACACTTTGCTTCTTCTTTTGTGACAGTTGCCAGAATGCTGGATATTCCTGCACGTGTTGTTACAGGGTACAAGTCTGACAGGTCTGAAAGCCTTAAGAACTATCTTGCGGTTAAAGAGAAAGATGCCCATGCCTGGGCTGAACTCTACATAGATGGCAGATGGGTACGCTATGAGACTACCTCTACAGCTACCAACATAGACCAGCAAGCCCAAGACCTTGCACGCATCGCACAAAACAAAAAAGAGTTACATCCACTTCTTAAAAAACTCAACCTCTACCTGATGTACACCAAGTACCAAATAGAGACATGGATACTCTACTACTCCCATGTAAGGCAGCTTCAGTTACTAGAGTATGCCAAGAAAAACCCCTCTTTTGTGTTTGGGTTTGTGTTGGGCTTTATAGGGCTTGTGATGGTGAGTTTTGTTATTATCGCTTACTTTAGACGACCAAGCTACAGTTCAGAGGCACTGGCTATCATGCAGCCTCTACTCAAAAGCTTGAAAAAAGAGGGCTATCTACGAAATGAGGATGAGAGTATGCATCAGTTTTTACTACGTGTTAGTAAAGAAAATCCAACAAACCGTGCATTAAAAGAAGTGGATAGTATGTATGAAGAGATATTGTATGGGGAAGATGTGAGTACAAAGAAACAGTTAGAACTCAAAAAATATGTAAAAAAAGCCACTATGAAATAACGATTTAGCCAAGCCGTTTGAAACAACAGCGTTTGTATTTGTCTCCACTTCCACAGATGCATTTTTCGTTACGTAAAAAGGTGACCTTGTCTTCATAAATCTCACCATCCACATACTTCCACATGTCATTGACCTTTAAAAATGTCGATTTCTCATGATGCATATGCTGTTTTCCCTCGAAGATATAGTGGGCTTTAAACTCTACTATATCTTCAGATGACTCCACTATCTCCAAATGTTGCCAAAAACTGTTGTCTGCCCACTCTTGTATAAACTTTAACTCTTCATCTGTCCAAGTGTGGTCATGGGTGGTAGCTTGTAGATAGTTTACATCACCCAAACAGTACGCACTGTAGCGAGAACGCATTAGCTCTAGGGCAGTTGATGGTACTTCTAACACACGTAAAAAAGGTTCACAACATGTCGAAAAACTTTTTTGACTTTTACAGTAGCAGGGTTCTATCATAGTATATTGTCCTTGGTTTATCTTTCTAGTGGATTGTCAGAGCGTTTTTTGACTTTACGCTCTTGTTCTTCTGAGATATTGGGTTTGCTAAAGGCTACCTGCCCTGCTATGATGCAACCCTTGCATCCTGGTTCGCAGTGGTGGTGCAGCTTTAGACACCACTCTTTGTCTTCATCCATCGTTCCCATAAATTGGCATCCCCAACCTGAACTCATCTCTACTCCTTAATATCTTATCTCAAAGCCATCAGTATTGAATGTAGCATCATCTATGATTTCATATTGTATGTCATTAACAGTTGAGAGTGGCGAACCTTCTTTAAGTATGGAAAGAAAGGCTTCAAACTCATCATCAAAAACCTCTGCCACTACTTCTACTGTGCCATCTGGAAGATTTTGTATATAACCTTTAAATTGTCTTTTCATCATCGCTTGTGAGACAGACTTACGATAAAAAACGCCTTGTACATTTCCAAAGATGATACATCTATACCACTGCATTATTTTGTACCATATTCATTGATAAGTGTGCCTAAAAACTCCAAAATACGCTCTTGAAAAAGTACATCTTCCTCATCTTCTGTACAGGCTTGTAGTTCTCTAAGCATATCCATATCTATCTTTTTGACAAAGCGAGGTACTTCTTTACTCTCTTTTTCAACAAGCTGAATAAGGTGTTCAAAGTCTAAACCATTGTTGGTCATTATCTTGGTATGATACTCATTAATCGTATCTATCAACAACTCTGCACGGTCTAAATCATCCCCATAAATACTATGGGCCATCTCTTTGAGTTTCTGTTTTTCACATTCACATATCTCATCATTGGCAGAGACCATCAAGGTAAATACCTTGGCTCTATACTCCAAAGAACTATAGTGATGCACCAAAAATTCTCTAAACATTTTTCGTAAAGCACGCTTCAAGCTTTTAAACACTACGATATCCTTAAGTTTAAATCTTAACACTCTTTTAACAAAAGTATACTATAGTTTTACAAATTAACAAATGGATAGATTTTATGGGGAACATTGACTTAATCATTATTTTGACAACTGCCTTCTTAGGTTCGGTAGGACACTGTATAGGTATGTGTGGGGGTATCGTGGTAGCGTACTCTTCATCGAAGATAGACCAAAAGTCTTCTTATATGCAGCAAACTGCCTCTCACTTAGCCTACAACTTTGGTAGGGTAACAACCTATGCCATCTTAGGGGCAATCTTTGGCTATATGGGACAAGTGCTTGCTTTTACCCCTACGACTAAAGGTGTACTCTTTGTCATTACAGGTGTACTCATGATACTTGCAGGGCTAAGCCTCATAGGAAATATAAAGTTTCTAAACTCAGCAGAGTGGTCTGTCTCTAAGTATGCTTGGTATCAAAACAGTTTTAGAAAACTGATGGGTTCAAAGTCTTATGGAAGTTTTTACCTTTTAGGGATGCTCAATGGCATCATACCTTGTGGGCTTGTCTACTCTTTTGCCATCTTTGCTGCGAGTACGGCTAGCCCTTTAGGCGGTGCAGTAGTGATGGCTACTTTTGGACTTGCGACCATTCCTGCACTCTTTTTCTTAGGCTTTGTCACCAAGTTTTTACAAAAAGGAAACCTAAGAGGCACGATGATGAAACTTGCGGCACTGCTTGTCATCGTCTATGGTGTTTTCACCCTGACAAAAGGATACAAGTTTATCGCCCATCCTGAAGAGATGAAAGCCATGATGGACAAAATGCACTCTGAGGGCATAGATGAAGATGCACCACTCACAGGTAAGTTTAACGGTATGAAGTGTGCCCCTGGGAAATGTGGTTAATAGTTCATTGATACTTTTAAACTATCATTAAAGTCTAATAACATTAAAAAGGAAAAGATATGTCAAAAGTAGTCAAAGTAATAGAAGTCCTCGCTCAATCAGAAAAATCTTGGGAAGATGCAACAGCCAGTGCTGTAAAAGCTGCAAGCAAAAGCATAAAGAACATTAAAGGTATCAACATTACCAATATGTCTGCAAAAGTAGATGGTGATAAGATAGTCAAATACCGTATCAATGCAAAGATTTCTTTTCTCATTAAGTAATGTTCTAAATTTATCTTTCAAAGTGTGGGCATATGCCCACACAAATACGCTATAATTCCAATATGAATCACATTAAAACTTACGCCTATACCCATACCCCACTCTCTTTTGATTTTAAACAAACTGTTGAACGTTTCTTCGTAGAAGAGATACCTCTTTACACCTTTAGCAACACAGGTAACTACCTCATACTCAAAATTAAAAAGACTGACATGAGTACATGGAAGCTCATCACTGTTCTTGCCAAAGCCACAGGGCTTCAAGAACGAGACATAGGCTATGCAGGACTTAAAGACAAGAGTGCTACTACGATACAGTACATCTCCATACCCAAACAAGCCGAAAGAGAACTAAATAAAAACCTCACCACTGAACGTGTAGAAATACTCGAACGTACCTACAACAAAACACCCATAAAAGTAGGACATTTAAAAGGAAACAGCTTCTCCATAGTCTTACATGATATCGATGCAAAAGATGCTAAGTTTTTTAATACCACTGCTAAAAAGATGCAAAAAGAAGGTATACCAAACTACTATGGATACCAACGTTTTGGTGAAGACAGCCGTTCATACCTCCAAGGAAAAGAGATAGCCCACTCAGGTAAACGCCTTAAAGGAAGTAAAGAGAAACTTCTCGTCTCTGCCTACCAAAGCTACCTCTATAACAGATGGCTGGGTGAACGTGTGAAACTCTCTAGTATTATCGCTTCTAACAGTGTAGAAGTGGCTACGAAAAAACTAGACTACCCACTAGAACTGGTGCAAGTACTTGCTAAACAACCACACTTTTTTAAGCTCTTTTTGGGGGATATCATCATGCCTTACCCTTACGGTAAGCTAGGCTATGTCAAAGATATGTATCAATCAGCCGAAGCCTTTAATCAAAAAAAACTAAGTCCCACAGGACTACTCTGTGGTGCAACGGTAGAACGTTCAAAAAGTGATGCCTACTACCTAGAAGAGCCTTATGACGACACAGAGCTTAATGCCCTAAAAGGAGACAGACGCTTTGCATGGATATGGCCAAAAGAGGTAGAAACAGAGTACAATCCTGACACTAAAAAGCTCACTGTTGAGTTTTATCTACCTAAAGGCTCTTATGCTACGACTTTTTTAGAAGAAGTTGGGAAGTTTTCTTTGAAGGAAACTACTTTGAATAAATCAAACTCTAAAACATAAGTAATATCTATCAGTAACATTTATTATTTTACTTCTACCTATATAGGTTGTTTTTATACAAAATATATAAATATTGGGTTAAGATTGAATATATGATTTGAT
>JAMONG010000252.1 GCA_027066595.1 Sulfurovum sp. | reverse complement strand
TTTTACCACCTCTGCGATAATACCCACAGCGATAGAAAAAACAACAAATCCAAAAATGATGAGTGAGATAGTAAAGATACGTCCCATATCAGAAATGGGACGTTGCTCTCCAAAACCTACAGTTGTAAAGGTAATACCTGTTTGGTAGATAGCATCCATTAAAGGGAAGTCATCAATAAGCATATAACCCATTGTGCCGATAAGCATAGTGAGTACAGTAAGTATAAAGGGAAGTCTAAAAGGTGCTAAATGCCCGTAGTACTCGTCATTTAGTGTGATGTGAGGTTTAGGTGCGCTTCTCCAACCGAGAAACTTTTTAAATTTTTGGATAAAAATCATGATAAGAGAGTATATCCTCTCTTATCTTAAAGGTTTGAGCAATGAAGCTTAAACAGCTGCTGCAGCAAGTGCTGCTTTTTTCTTCATTGTTCTAAGAGTTGATGCTGCTACCCTTACTCTTTTAGTTGTTCCGTCTTCAAGTGTGATTTTCACAGATCTTAAGTTTGGAAGTTGTCTTCTTTTTGTTTTGTTGTTTGCGTGAGAAACATTGTTTCCTACAAGTGGCCCTTTGCCAGTAATGTCACATTTTCTTGCCATGATATTTCCTTCAGTATGATACCGCTATTTAAAACGGTGAATATTTTGTGGGATTATAGACAAAAGTTGCATAAATATTGCTTAAGGTGTACTTGGTGTTATATAGAATTTTAGATTTTGTAGGTGTGACCATGTCATGCGTCAAGAAACAACTCAAACTACAATGATAGTTGAAATTACCAATACAACAAAACTGAGATTTGTCGTGCGACATGGTCGCACCTACAGATGCTTACAACCTACGCTATGTTATAATCATTAAAATATTTTAACCTAGGATTATAATGTTAATAGCTCCAAGTATACTTTCGGCAGATTTTGGAAATTTGGCACAAGATGTAAAAGCCATTTGTGAAGGTGGCTGTGACTTTGTGCATGTAGATGTGATGGATGGGCATTTTGTGCCTAACCTTACCATAGGACCCGTGGTAGTAGAAGCAGTAGCAAAAGCTGCGACTAAACCTTTAGATATACACTTAATGGTAGAAAACAACACTTTTTTTGTTGATTTGTTTGCACCTCTCAAACCAGAGTTTATCTCTTTTCATATAGA
Organism: Sulfurovum sp.; assembly: GCA_027066595.1. Classification (GTDB taxonomy): domain Bacteria; phylum Campylobacterota; class Campylobacteria; order Campylobacterales; family Sulfurovaceae; genus Sulfurovum. The sequence continues at coordinate 5,424 of JAMONG010000252.1, read as the reverse complement.
AGAAGAAAAACATCCTCATAGACTGGTACAAAAAATACGTTCACTGGGTATCCGCCCAGCGATTACACTTAACCCTCATACACCACCAGAAGCCATAGAGTTTTTACTCGAAGATGTAGATATGGTACTGCTTATGTCAGTCAACCCTGGTTTTGGAGGCCAAAAGTTTATCTCTTCTGTACTTGAACGTGCACAACGTCTTAAAGCACTTATAGAAAAAAGAAACCCTAATTGTCTCATAGAAGTAGATGGTGGTGTGACAGATAAAAATATTAGGCTTTTAGAAGAAGCAGGGGTAGATGTGGTAGTAGCAGGTTCATTTGTCTATAAACATCCTGAAGGTGTTAAGACTGCTATAGCTGCATTGAAGTAAAAAGGACTATTATGAGAGTAAAAATATGTGGTATTACGAACCTAAAAGATGCTTTACATGCAGTAGAGTGTGGAGCAGATGCTTTAGGATTTGTGTTTTATAATAAGTCACCACGTTACATTACCCCAGCTGCTGCCAAACGTATTATCGATAAACTTCCTCCTTTTGTAGAACGTGTAGGATTATTTGTAAACGAGGGGATAGAGACTATCGATACGGTCTGTAAATATTGTGACATTTCACGCGCCCAGATACATTTTGATGTAGATGAAGAGTCGTTAGATGCCATAGGATTACAAACACTTCCTGTGGTACGTGCTAAAAGCCCTGAAGATTTACAACAATTTAAAGAGAGATACCGTTTAGTCGATACCTTTAGCGAGGGCTATGGTGGTTCAGGACAACGTCTTAATCTTGAATGGTTTAATGGCATAGACTGCTCTAAAATGATTTTAGCAGGGGGGTTAACCGCCCAAAATGTAGCACAAGTAAAACAGTTAGGTTTTTATGGTGTAGATGTAAGCTCTGGAGTTGAGTCTATAAAAGGAAAAAAAGATCCTCAAAAAGTAAAGCAGTTTATCGCCAATGCAAAAAGTCTTTGAGGAACTCACGCAGGCATTTCGTAAACATAACGGAGTGTTACAAGAGTCACAATATAAATATATTGTAACCAAGCACACTACCCTACTTGAAGACAGCGATACAATCTTTATTTTACTACAAGCCTCTGGTTATCCCATTAGCCAAGAAGAAGATATTTATAAATTAGAGACCTATTTTACTTCACATGAAACACAGCGTTATTGTGTCATAGACATAGAAACCAATGGCTCAAAACCAGGTACATCACAGGTCATAGAGATAGGTGCTATTATGATAGAAAATGGTCAAATCATTGACCGTTTAGAAACGTTTGTTGAGTGTGCCTTTTTACCAGAATACATTTCTAAAATCACAGGCATCGAACCTACCGACCTTATGGGTGCACCTACGCGAAAAGAAGCATTAACAAGGCTAAGACATTTTATGCAAGATGCTATTTTTGTGGCACATAATGCAGACTTTGACTATACGTTTCTCAATGCCTCATTTGAACGTTTTGGTTTAGGGAACATCGGTAACCCTAAGCTTTGTACTATAGAGTTGGCACGGCGTACATTTGAGAGTGAACGGTATGGATTAGCATACCTTATAGACTTTTTAGGCATAGAGACTGCCACACATCACAGAGCCTATAGCGATGCAGTTTGTGCCTTAAAGGTGATGGAAAAATCGTTAGAAGGCATACCTGAGTATGTCTGTACAGCAGACGAGTTACTGCAGTTTTCAAAGTCATCTAAAAAACAGAGACGATTAAAGAAAGAAGAAGAAAAATAATTATTTTTCTTCTTCTCCTAAAATATGATGTAAAAAGAGTATTTGTGCAAACACAGCAGAAAAAATATTTAGTACAGGGATGTAGTTAAACCCTGCGGCAATCATGGCTAACATGGTAGACTTTTTTGTTCTGGCTTTCACATCTTTTTTATCTGCTATAAATAGAGAACTTACATCATAAATGGTAGGCTTTTTCAGTAGTATAGACCAAAGCCATAACATATAGATAGCACCTACAAGGGGTATGAACATCACAGGAAACGTAAACATGAAGATGATGAACATTATCATGGCAGACTTTAAACTTAGTATGAGGGAAGTACTCATGTTTGGAGTGCCTACAACTTCTACTTCAGGGTAATGTTTTTTTGCAAGTTTGATGAGTAGAGGTTCTACCATAAATGAAGTAACGATAGATATCATCATGATAAATACCATATAACTAATGGCAATGGACGCGACAGATGCACCTGTGGTTTGAAGCCATTCCCATGGTAGCCATGTCAAATAAGAAGTGATAAAGCTGTTGAGGTTGTCTTTTAGTCCCCATAACAGTGCAAAGGTAATGGCTAGTGAAATGAGGGTTACTTTTAGTACGAAGAGTAAGACGGTACTTGAAAATATGTCTTTGAAACTTTTTCCTATGATTTGTGTCATGATAAACACCTTTTCTTGTTATTTGGGTTTTCTTGTTACTTTTTTCTTTTTTGTACTGCGACAAAAGAGAAAAGAGTAACCAAAAAAGAAAAAAACGCAACCACTATCGCGACTGCATATTGATTTTTGGATACGAATTTATAGATTAGTTGATATATTCATTCTTGAATTTAACATAACGCTCTGCAGATGCGTATAGCTCTGCTACTTCTTCGTCTGTGAGTTCTCGTATTACTTTTGCGGGGCTTCCCATGATGAGGCTTCTTGGTGGGAACTTCTTGCCTTTAGTGACAAGTGAAGATGCTCCTACGATAGATTCTTTTCCTATGACTGCACCATCAAGTATGGTGGCAGACATGCCTATGAGACAGGCATCTTCTATGGTACAGCCGTGAAGCATGACTCTGTGACCTACGGTAACATCATTGCCTATGATGGTGGGGTTACCATCACTTTCATCTGGTTTTTTATGGTGGGTGACGTGTATCATGCTTAGGTCTTGAATGTTGCTTCTGTCACCTATGGTGATGTGGTGTACATCTCCACGTACCACACAGCCAAACCATACAGCAGAGTCTTCACCTATAACGGTACGTCCTATGACAGATGCTCCCTCTGCTACCCATGCATTAAAACCTAGTTTTGGTGTCCATTTTTGAAAAGGCAGTATCATTAGCTCTCCTTTAGTATTTTATTGGCAAGACGGCTGACGTATTCTGGTGTCTCTTTCTTGGTTTTATCGTATATTTTAGAGACATACTCTTCTAGTACAGCATGGTTGCTGATTTCTTTAGCAAGCTGAGGTACTTTTGTGTAGTTCCCATCACTTTGCAGTTCCCAACGTAAAGCGTTGTCTGCAAGTTGTAGCATAAGGATTTGTTCTATTTTTTGTGTGAGGTTGTCTTCGAGTATGGGTGTCATAAGCTCTACACGACGTACAAGGTTTCTAGGCATGAGGTCTGCAGAAGCGATGTAACACTTTACTTTATCATGCTTGAAAAAGTAAACACGTGCATGTTCTAAGTACTTACCGATGATAGAGGAGACAGTAATGTTTTCTGAAATTCCTTTGACTTGTGGCTTTAAACAACATATACCACGTATGATAAGGTCTATTTTACAGCCATCTTGTGATGCCTTATAAAGTGCCTTGATGACATCTGTGTCTACTAAAGAATTTGCTTTGAGTATGACATGTCCCTCTTGTCCATACTTCGCCTCTTTTTCTATGAGTCTGATGAGTTTAGGTTTGATTTGTTTTGGTGACATAAAAAGGGTGTCAAGTTTAGTATGTGTAGAAAAACCAGTTAAAAAGTGAAAAAAATGTGTGGCATCTGTGCTAAATGCTTCTTTACTTGTAAAGTAAGACATATCGGTATAGACTTTTGCCGTTCCTGCATTGTAGTTACCTGTGGCTAGATGTACATAGCTTTGTAGTTTGTTAGCTGTTCTTTTAATGACTTGTGCTACTTTTGCATGGACTTTAAGACCAGGGATACCATAGACTACATGTACACCTGCATCTTCTAGGGCTTTTGCCCAACGCATGTTGTTTTCTTCATCAAAGCGGGCTTTGAGTTCCACGAGTACCATGATTTGTTTGCCATCTTGTGCTGCATCTATAAGTGCTTTAACGATGGGTGATTTTTGCCCTGCACGGTAGAGTGTCATACGTATAGCAATAGTCTCAGGGTCAGAGGCTGCTTGTTTGATGAACTGTATCACAGGCTCAAAACTATCAAAAGGATGATAAAGCAGTACATCTTGCTTGTCTATCGCATCAAAGATATTTTCAGAGTCTAGTGGGGGGAGTATCTTTGGGTTAAAGGTAGGCAGTACAAGATGAGAGAGAGCTTTGTCTCCAACTATCTGCCAAAAACCACCAAGGTTTAGCGGTAAGGTTTTGTAGTTATAAATGTCTTTATCGTCAAGGTTCAAATTTGAAAGCAAAAACTTGGTAAGTTTTTTGTCTGCACCTTTCATCAGTTCAAGACGTATGAGTGAACCTTTATTTCTTGAACGTAGCCCCTCTTGAAGAAGCTGTAAAAAGTCATCAGCTTCTTCCTCTTCTATCTCGATATCTGCATTACGTGTCACCCTAAATGGTGTAGAAGCTAAAGGCTTAAATCCTGGAAAAATGTCTGAAGAGAAGTGCTCAACGACAGACTCTATGGGTACAAAGGTTTGCTCTATTTGTAAAAAGCGAGGCAAGATACGTGGTATACGTATGAGTCCATGTTTAATGTTTTTAGAGTCATCTTTGAGTGTGACTGCCAGACCAAAACTAAGGTTGTTTAAGTGAGGAAAAGGGTGTGTAGCATCTACTGCGATGGGGATGATGACAGGGTATATCTCATTAAAAAACATTTCTTTAATGGTGCTTTTTTCTTCTTCTTCCAGTGTATCGTAGTTTTTGATGTGTACCCCACTGTTGTGAAGTTCAGAGATGATAGAGGTGTAACAAGACTCTAGTACCTTATGCTCTTCATGCAAGTAGTCATGAATGGCTTTAAGTTGTTCACTTGGGGTAAGCTTTGCAGCTCCAGTCTCTTGTATACGTGCTTTGTAAAGGGCTCTAAGACCTGCAACACGTATCATGTAAAACTCATCTAGGTTTGTACCATAAATGGCTAAAAATTTTAAACGTTCAAGAGGTGGAAGCTTTGAGTCAAGTGCTTGTGCTAGTACACGAGAGTTAAACTGAAGCCATGAGAGTTCACGGTTAAAGTAGAGTTGTGATGAGTCTAAGTCATGAGCCATTTTGTACCTTTAAAAACTAATCTCGTTCCTACTCTCCTGAGTAGGAATGCATATACAATTTGGACATAAAAGGTAAGTTGTTTATAGTTCATAGTTTTGTATGCATTTCACCTGAGGACAGGTGGAACGAGGGTATGTATCTATTTATATTTACGCGTATTATAGCAAAAATTACAGTTTTTTGACTTTAGCTATCTCATCTCTAAGTCTAGCCGCATCTTCAAAGTCCAAGTTCTTAGCAGCTGCGAGCATTTTGG
>JAMONG010000251.1 GCA_027066595.1 Sulfurovum sp. | reverse complement strand
TTTAACCAACAGAATGACACAGCTATCTTTTAAGAGCAAAGTAAACGTAGGCTTATACTATGGAAATAAGAATGATACAGGCAATGGTCTAGCACGTCTCTATGGACTCAAAAATGGCTTAGACATGGCAAGGTTCAATCAATATAAAATGACAGGTAGATTTTAGTGATAGCTCATAGTTTCAAAGAAGCCATTATAGAAATGATGGCTGAGATAGCAAAACAAATACCAGACTCCCATAAACAAACACCTGTAAAAGCATATCTAACAGGTGGCGGTGCAGTACATTATTACTGTAATAGTAGAGTCTCTGATGACGTAGATTTGATTATGCAATATACTGTAAAAATTCCTGAAGATTTATTTGTAGTTTGGCAGAATGATGAAGGCACATTAGAACAAGTGCATTATGACTATACCTACAACAGTACTTTTGGCTTACTGCATGAAGACTATGAAGACAGAGCTGTACACATGATAACCATTGATGAGAAATTTGAAATAAACCTATTGTCACCTGTAGATTTGATTATCTCTAAGCTTACACGCTTTGCACAGAATGATGAAGAGGACATAGTCAATATCATTAAGACAGGCAAAGTAGATAAAGATGAGTTGTTTGAACTTGCAACAGATGCTATTAATGTTGGGGTTGGATTTCAAAAGAACTTTGTTGAGATAAACTTGCAACATGTTATGGAGATGTTTGAAGATTTGTAACCAATCTATACAAATCAGTAAAATTGATAAGATTTCTAAAAATAACAAGTTCCTAGAGATAAAAAGAAGAACATAACTCTCATTTTAGGTAGCAATAGGGTAGCAAAAAGAAAAATAATAAAACTTAAAAAGTGTCTCTATTGTCGGTGTATTCGTTGTTTGTGAGGATTATAAAAAGTAGATGGTGCGGATGAGAGGACTCGAACCTCCACGCCGTAAAGCACCAGATCCTAAGTCTGGCGTGTATACCAATTTCACCACATCCGCATGTGATTGTTTTACAAAACAATGAAAAAAAACTGTCAATAAAAACAGTAAGTGGTACACCCATTAGGATTCGAACCTAAGACCCTCGCCTTAGAAGGGCGATGCTCTATCCAGCTGAGCTATGAGTGCACAAAAAATAATAAATAACATAACTCGCATTTTAATGGTACGCCTGAGAGGACTCGAACCTCTAACCCTCAGATCCGAAGTCTGATGCTCTATCCAATTGAGCCACAAGCGCTTCAACTTATAGAGTGGTTAACCGATTAATTACTTAAATATGGGGTAGGCGACGGGACTCGAACCCGCGACAACCAGTACCACAAACTGGCGCTCTACCAACTGAACTACGCCTACCATACATGTATTACTTATTATTAAATGTTAAATATCTAAATGGTCGGAGTGAAAGGACTCGAACCTTCGACCCCCTGGTCCCAAACCAGGTGCGCTACCAGACTGCGCTACACTCCGTTTTTCCTATTTTAAAGACAGACTCATCTGAAAAAGGAATGCAATTATAGTCAAAAGGTTTCTATTTGTCAATAGATATACGAAAAAAATTAAAAAAAATCTATTTATGCCCTAGTTTAGAGGGTCTTTAACTGTGAATGAGTATAATCATTGCATCTACAAAACTAGGGTGATATGATGAATGGTATCTTTGAACAAATCAATAGTGTATTAGGTTCAGTCTTTTTCTTTGACGTATTTTTTGGCATGATGGAAGGCACTAGTATGCCATTTATCGTTGCATGGCTTATCGTTGGTGGGGTATTTCTTACCTTTCGTTTCGGATTTATCAATGTACGTATGTTTACACATTCTTATAAAATCATTACAGGTAAATACAAAACCGCTGATGATGTAGGGGAAATTACACCCTTTCAGTCACTTACTACTGCTCTTTCTGCAACGGTTGGACTTGGAAACATTGCTGGAGTTGCCATCGCCATTGCTATTGGCGGTCCTGGAGCTACCTTTTGGATGATACTTGCTGGTTTTTTTGGTATGACTTTAAAGTTTACTGAAGTAACACTGGCTCAAATCTACCGTGAGACAAGACCTGATGGGCGTATCATGGGTGGTGCGATGCAGTACCTCTCAAAAGGACTTGCCGCTAAAGGACATACAAAACTCGGTAAAGGGCTTGCGATACTCTTTGCCATTTTAGCTATTGGTGGTTCTCTTGGTGCAGGAAATGCTTTCCAAACTTCACAAGCCATGGGTGCACTTTCTGACCGTATCCCTTTCTTTGCTGAGTATCCTATTGTCTTTGGGCTTATTATGGCTACAGTGGTTGGTTTTGTGATTATAGGGGGCATTAAACGTATTGCTAGTACTGCGGAGAAGATTGTACCTGCGATGGTATTTATCTATCTCCTTGCGTCATTATGGATACTTGTCGTAAATGCCTCTATGGTACCTGAGGCTATCTCAACCATCATAAGAGAGGCTTTCGCTCCTACAGCTGCAGCTGGTGGGCTTATAGGGGTACTTGTACAAGGGTTTAAGCGTGCCGCGTTCTCTTCTGAAGCGGGCATAGGGTCTGCGGCTATTGTTCACTCAACCGCTGCAGTTAAATACCCTGTACGTCAAGGGATGGTTGCACTCTATGAACCTTTTATAGATACTATCGTGATTTGTACGATGACTGCACTGGTTATCGTAACTACGGGTGTGTATGATGCACATGGTGCTTTTGCTGACTTGGTAGCAGCTAAACAAGGAGCGGCACTTACCGCTGCAGCTTACGGAACGGTTATTTCATGGTTCCCTATAATCCTTTCATTCTCCATTGTACTTTTTGCTTTTTCTACGATGATTTCATGGTCATACTATGGAGAGCGTTCTTGGACCTACCTCTTTGGTGAGAAATATACTCTTGTTTTTAAACTCATCTTTGTGTCATTTACGGTGATGGCATCTGTGACAAGTGCCTCTGCCCTACTCGAATTCTCTGACCTACTTATCTTAGGTATGGCACTACCAAACCTTATAGGGCTTTATATGTTGCAAGGAGATGTGAAAGAAAACTTAACAGAATACTTGAAAAAGTGGAAGTCTGGGGAGTTAGATAGAGAGTGTATCGATAAAGGGGTTTGTGAAAAACCCGAATAATGTTTTAATAGATAGTGTAGAAATGGTTAAACCATTTCTACACCTTTTTCGCCTGCTTCTAGTTTACCGATAACATAACCATCAGTATTTTCTAACACTGCGTCTACATTTTCAGGTTCTACAACCCATACCATTCCTACACCCATGTTAAAGGCTCGGTACATCTCTTCTTCAGCTACATACTGAGACATGAACTCAAAGATAGGTAAAACACGAATAGCATCTTTGTTTACTATTGCTCTCATACCCTCTGGCAGTACACGTGGAAGGTTTTCTACGATTCCACCACCTGTGATGTGGGCTAAAGCCTTAACGTGCTGTTTATTGGCTTTATACTCTTTTACATAGATACGCGTTGGTTCTAGTAATGTATCTACCAGTGGTTTACCTTCAAACTCTGTGTCAAGTGTCATACCTAACTTCTCAAAGAAAAGTTTTCTTACAAGTGAGTACCCATTTGAGTGTACCCCTGAACTAGGCATTGCAATGAGGATTTGACCTTCTCTTACGTTAGCCACTGTGTCCATCTCTGAACGTTCTGCGATACCTACTGCAAAACCTGCTAAGTCGAAGTCATCATCTGAGTACATCCCTGGCATTTCTGCTGTCTCTCCACCTACAAGGGCACACTCGCTTCGTCTACAGCCTTCAGCGATACCTGCAACCACATCTTTTGCATTCTCAGGAAGTAATTTACCTGTCGCATAGTAGTCAAGGAAAAACATCGGTGTACCGTTGTTACAAATGAGATCATTTACACACATTGCCACAAGGTCAATACCCACCGTGTCAAGTTTACCACTCTCTATCGCGATACGAAGCTTCGTACCTACACCATCTGTTGCAGATAATATAACAGGTTCTTTATATCCTGTTGGAAGTGCATACGCACCTGCAAATGAACCGATGCCTCCTATAACGTTGCTATCAAAAGTTGATTTTACGTCTGCTTTGATGGCTTCTACAAATGCATTCCCTGCATCGATATCTACCCCTGCATCTTTATATGAAATATCTGACATTAGTTAGTACCTTTAGTATTCATCTCTTCACATGAAGGAAATATTTTTTTAAGTATGATAAGTCCTGGACACCAGCCTGTAAGACCTGCAATGGCAAGCATAACCATCATACCAAACTGCAAAAGAAAAGCTATTTGAAGCATTCCTGCCTCACCACTTATGCCACTTGCAGTAAAACCCATAACGATTCCGAGTATACTTGCTTGTATTAAACGTTGTATCTTTTCAGCACACATTGAAAAACCCTTCGTGAAAAATTACGCGTATTATAACTAAAATTAACTGTTAAGCTTTCTTCCCAATTTCGCTTCTACTGCACCTACTTTATTTTTCAATCTTCCAACTGGACCTTCACGCCAATCTATTTTAATGGAGCTATAGACACGTCCACAGTCTTTTTGTAACTCCTCGTAAGCTTCGTTGATTACTGCAAGTACTTCTGCTACTGTTTCACCTTCGATAATAGTGCCCATAGGTGTAAGTTGATACCCTAAGCCACTTTTATCTACTATATCTAAAACGCGTGCTACGAAGGCACTTTTACTTTGTGTTGCCTCTGTGGGAAACATACTAAATTCTACTAATGCTGACATATTTAATCCTTATAAATCTTTTGAGCTATAATACCTTATGAATAATGAAACTATGATAATCATCGGGGCAGGAGCTGCGGGGCTTTGTACTGCCATCACTAGAGCAAGAGCAGGGCAAAAGGTAATTTTGCTAGAACAAAACAATAAAATAGGTAAAAAAATCCTTGTTTCAGGTAATGGAAAATGTAATATAGACAATAGATACATCAATAACCATAGATTTCATTCACAAAATCCTCCTTTTATAGAAGAAGTACTTAAAGGGTATGACTTTGAAGTGGTAGAAAAGTTTTTCACATCTATAGGGTTAGAGCTTGTAGAGGGGAAAGAGGGGAAGATGTTTCCTATGTCTTTGCAAGCCTCATCTGTTGTTGAACTTTTAGAATATGAGGCAAAAAAGGTGGGCGTGGAGATAGTCTGTGACTGTGCTGTCACAAGCATAGACAAAAAAGGTACTACCATTACACTAGAAACAAGCCAAGGTAAAAAAAGCTGTGAACAACTCGTTCTTGCTTCTGGTTCACCTGCTGCTCCACACTTAGGGGGTTCTAACTCTGGGTATGCTTTTGCTACGAAGATGGGACATGCACTTGTTCCAAGACACCCAAGCCTTGTACAACTTTGTTCTGACGAAGCATGGGTAAAAGGCTGTGCAGGGGTAAAAGTAGCAGGACTAGCTAAGCTTTATGCAAACGGTGTGTACATTACAGAGAAAAAAGGTGATCTACTCTTTACCAACTACGGTATAAGCGGTCTAGCCATACTAGACCTAAGCCGTGAAGCGAGCACTAGGCTAGCAACCTTTGACTACTGTGAACTAAGTCTTGACCTCATGCCAGAACTCAGCAAAGAGAAACTCACAAACTTACTGCAAGCTAGAGTAGGTAAGGTAAGTGAAAAACCTTTATCTTTGTGGTTACAAGGTGTCATAAACAAAAAACTCATAGCCATCATACTAGAGCAGTCCAAATGCAAAGTACGCACAGAAGATGCCCTCAACAGAAAAGAGATAAACAAACTCGTACACGCTATCAAAAACCTCAAACTGAGCATCTCTGATACCAAAGGGTTTAAAGGTGCAGAGGTAGCCACAGGGGGCATTGACACCAGCGAAGTCAACCCTCAAACGATGGAGTCAAAACTTGTACCTAATCTATTCTTCGCAGGAGAGATACTGGATGTCGATGGAGATAGGGGAGGGTTTAATTTTCACTGGGCTTGGGTGAGTGGGTTGAGAGTTGGAGGAATTAATGAAAATTGAAAAAAATAGAGATGCAAGCAAACGATTAACCGTAGATATATATGGTGTTAAAGAAAATAATTATTCCTTCCTTTCATTGCAAATCGCAAAAAAGTTTAATCTTTCACCCTCAGAAGAATTAATTCATTCCTTTTCTGGAATTTTTCAAAAATACTCAGATAACAAACATTTACTTTCACTAGATTGGGACGTATGGTCAGGATATATGATAGTTGCTGAAGATAAAAAAAGTGAAAATCTAGTTAATGAAATATATGATTGGCTAATGATAGAAGGTATACCACAAAGAAAAAGTTTTTTCACAAAATTTATTCAACTTATAAAATAGTCTTTTAGTTTGCTGTAGATTTGGGTGAAGGGGATTGTAGGTTCGATGTAATCGAACTATCCAAATATTAAATGTTCGATTATATCGAACCTACAGATATAAAATATTGCTTTATGTAGAATATTTTATATCAAGGTGTTGTCGGGAGACAACACCCTACGAATTACTTCGAATTTTTCTTATCTCTTGCATTTCTTTTACGCTCATTCGCATCCAAAGATTTTTTACGAATACGAACAGAAAGAGGTGTAATCTCGATAAGCTCAT
>JAMONG010000250.1 GCA_027066595.1 Sulfurovum sp. | reverse complement strand
ACACCATCTTCATCATTGGAGTGGGGTAAGATAACATCGGCTACCTCTTTTACGACATCAAGTGCATTAGAAACAGCCACAGAAGTACCTGCTAGTTTAAACATACCTATGTCGTTGACTGAGTCACCAAATACCGTTACCTCCTGTGTATCACGCTCCAAGTACTCCATCACTTTGCTAAGAGCATGGGCTTTGTCTCCTTCGGGGTGCAGGATGGTTAAAAACCATCCATCAGAGTATTTTTCTGGAGAGAGCTTGTATTCCAGTGCTTTACCAAAGGTCTCTTCTAAGTGTTTGCTAAGAGGCAAGAGTGTCTCATATGCACCAAAGTAGACAAGTTTTAAGTTTAACGCCATAGCTCGTATCTGCTTGCACTCTACCATACGAGGGTCATTACGATAGTTCTCTAGTACACCATGTTGATGCATGTTAAGTGTGCTAGGAAAAAGAAAGGCTTCTTCTAGCGTGGCTACATCTTTTAAGGCGATGATAAAAGGGTAGATACCATACTTCTCACCCTCAAAGATGATGGCATCACCTAACTCTTTATTGACAGTCTTTATATCTATGAGTTTTTTTTCAGGGGTGACTATCATACTTCCATCTAGGAGTATCATGGGGGCATCGAGGTGTAGTTTGTCTAGAAAATCATGTGTTTTTTGAAAACTTCTAGCTGTTGCTACTGAGAGTATGGCATGTTTGCTTTTGTTATTCCAAACATTTGTAGAGAAGTCACTTACCGTTTGGTCGGTGCGTAAAAAGGTGTGGTCTAGGTCGGTGATGTAGATAGGTCTGTTCATTAACTTGCAAATCCTGATGAAAAACTGTTTTTCTCTTGTACGATGGCTTTTTGTTTCTCTTTACGTTTTGTGTCTTTCTCCACAAAAATCTTTTTACGTGTCTTAGGGTCCATCTCTGTGTAGTACATTACTGCAGAGTAGGTGCTAGGTGTTGGTGTAAAGACTTGGGCTTGTTCTGGGTTCATCTTGAGCTCGTTGGTGGTAAAGTCTTTGAGTGAATGCATGTCTTTTTCGGTACATCCTGGGTGAGCAGCTATGAGGTAGTAGGTGAGAAACTGTTTTTTACCCATATCTTTGTTGAGTTTATCGTAGAGTTTTTTAAAGTCTACGAGCGTTTGTTTACCAGGCTTTCCCATGAGTTCGAGTACATGTTGTTCTGTATGTTCTGGGGCTACTTTCATCTGTCCTGAAATGTGATGTTTCACCATCTCTTTAAGGTAAGAGTAGCCATGCTTCTTGTCTTCAGTAATGAGGTCATAACGTACACCTGAAGCGACAAAAGCTTTACGGACACCCTCAACTTGACGTACTTGACGAAGGAGGTTAATGTTACGGCTATGGTCTGGCTTCATGGAGCTACAAAGGTGGGTGGCATCTACACAACGTTGATGGTCACAGGTACCTAACTTTAGTTTTTTGTTGCACTCATACCCATACATATTTGCCGTAGGTCCACCCACATCCGAGATAATGCCTTTGTAGTCGTTGTAGTTGTTAAAATCTTTGGCTTCTTGGAGTATGTTTTTTTCAGAACGTGTACGGATAGTACGCCCTTGATGCACGCCTATAGCACAGAAGTTACACTCACCCCAACACCCATGATGCGTCATGATGGAAAACTTAATCGTCTCTAAACATTTTACCTTACCCTCTTTAGCGTAGTATGGGTGTAACTCACGGGTAAAGGGTAGGTTAGAGTTGGCATCCATCTCTGTTTCATTGAGGTAATCACAAGGAGGATTTTGTATGAGATAACGTGTGTCAACTGGCTGGCAGAGTCCACGTGCAGAAATGGGGTCATTATGGTCATAAAAATCATCAAAAAGGTCTATGTATCGCTCTTTATCTTCTAAACACTCAGCATGAGAGGGAAGTTGCAAAAAATCATGTTTTGGCTCTTTGGCGATGTAACATAAGCCACGAATATCACGGTAGTCTCTTCCTGTATCTAGTGCAAATGTGAGTTGCTCGATGGCTATTTCACCCATACCATAGATGAGTATGTCTGCTTTAGAGTCAAAAAGTATAGGTTTTTTAAGTTTATTTGACCAGTAGTCATAGTGGCTTACACGACGCAAAGAGGCTTCTATGCCACCTAGTACCAAGGGTACAGTGTTTTTAAAGTGTTGTCTTATGAGGTTACAGTAGACACTCAGTGCTCTGTCTGGACGTTTGTTGTTTTTCCCTCCAGGGGTATAGTCATCTGAATTTCTAAACTTTTTAGTCGCGGTATAGTTGGAAACCATAGAGTCTACGCTACCACCACTTACTCCCCAGTAGAGTCTAGGTTCACCAAGTCGTTTGATGTCGACATCAGACTTAACATCAGGTTGACCTATCATACCTACTTTATAGCCCATACGCTCTAACATACGTCCTACCATCGCCACACCTATGAAAGGTGAGTCTATGTAAGCATCACCAGATACCAGTATGACATCACACTGTGTCCACCCTAAGGCATTCATCTCTGCTCTGGTAGTCGGTAAGAAGTCTTTTTCTGTAAAATTGGATAGGTTCTTTTTTTTCTTTTGCATAGGGCATTATAGCAGGTAACTCTATTTCTAAGAACTCATCTCCTAGAAAACAGGAGATGAGAGAAATGAAGTTCTAAGCTCTGCTACCTTGTCCACCATTACGGCTGTCACGTCCGCCACCAGAGCGTCCATTACGGTCTCCACCGCCACCTGAACGTCCATTTCTACCATTACGGCCATTACCACCGCCACCACCTGAACGATTTCCACGGTATCCGCCACCGCCTCCACCGCCGCTACGTCTACGGTTACGTCCACCGCCACCACCGTTTCCACGCTGTTGCATTGCACGTTCCATAAGAAGTGCTATCTCTTCAAGACCAAGACCGATGTTGTCTTTACCTTTGACTGAGTTTTCACTTTGTATCATAGATGCCAACAAGTGAGCGATAGTCACGATGTCAAGGTCATGTTGAAGTGTTTTTACAAGCTCAATCGCTTTGTCAGTCACTTTAGTGTCTGCTATTTTAGCAATCAATTCATCTGAACGGTTGTTTTGTACTTCCATACGTGTAGGTATGACTTGTGAAGCCATGGTAGTTCCTACATCTTTTTCTATCTTCTTGATGGTTCTAAGCTCATTTGGGCTAACAAGAGTGATAGCCTCACCCGATTTACCCGCACGACCTGTTCTACCGATACGGTGAACATAAGACTCAGAATCAAAAGGAATATGGTAGTTAAACACGTGTGTCACATCATTTACATCAAGTCCACGTGCAGCTACATCTGTTGCTATGAAGATGTCTATGCCACCTTGTTTAAATGCTCTGATAGTCACTTCTCTCTGTTTTTGCTCCATGTCACCATGAAGACCAGATACTTTAAACCCTTGTGCGGTCATGTGTGCTACAAGTCTGTCTACTTCTTTTTTCATACGACAAAAGATGATACATTTATCTGGATTTTTATAGTCGATAAGTCTTACAAGTGCATCATCTCTTTCTCTTTCTTGTACTACATAGTAGAGTTGAGTGATTTTTGTATTTGTTTTTTCTGACTTTGTAATAGAGACTGTTTTAGGGTTGTTAAGAATTTGCTCAGCGAGTTTTCTTATACCATTTGGCATAGTTGCTGAGAACATAAGTGTTTGACGTTTGGAAGGTAGGAAAGTAAAGATGTTTTTGATTTCATCTAAGAAACCCATATCAAGCATCTCATCTGCCTCATCTAAGATGACAAAAGAAGGATTTATTTTTATTCTACCAGACATAAGAAGGTCTTGAAGTCTTCCTGGTGTTGCCACTACGATAGAAGCTTGTTTGATACGGTCTATCTGTTTACCATAAGGTGTACCACCGTAAACAGTAGCCGTTTTAAGACCAGAGAGTTTACCAAAACGGAAAAGCTCATCACTCACTTGCATAGCAAGTTCACGCGTAGGAACGATAACAAGTCCTTCTACAGAACCGTCTGCTTTCATGAGAGACATGGCAGGAAGTCCAAATGCTGCCGTTTTACCTGTACCTGTTTGTGCTTGAGCAATGATGTCATGACCTTCCAATATAAGAGGGATAGCGTCACGTTGTACGGGAGATGGTTCTGTAAATCCTGCTTCTGTAATAGCAGCTTGTATTGTTTCTTTTAAATTAAAATCTGAAAATTTCATAGGTGTATATCTTTGTGTTAAATTTTTCGGTGTTGTTATCGTCTTGTATATACTATAGTTTGTTATGGTACCAAGAGGTTTAAAACCCTGTTTTATGCAAACTGATACCAAACTTGTAACCATTAAAGGTTTCACGCGTCATAGCGTGGGAATAGAGGAAT
Organism: Sulfurovum sp.; assembly: GCA_027066595.1. GTDB lineage: Bacteria > Campylobacterota > Campylobacteria > Campylobacterales > Sulfurovaceae > Sulfurovum. The sequence continues at coordinate 2,423 of JAMONG010000250.1, read as the reverse complement.
ACTTAGATGTATTCGTAAAAGGAGTTTAGTACTCTCTTGCAGAAAAGTTCGGAATTATAGCCAAATAAATCGGATAAAGATAGGGTTATTTACTTTTTCTTATAATTTTCTCTCTTTTTCCTTATATATCACAATATAAACCTATAACATAACTTCAATTTATACTAATCATAACTATTGGTTAATATTGTTTTAAGTTAAGTATAATATAATTACATATTATCAAGTATATAGCTTGAAATTATTTATTAAGGAATAATTATGAGAAAATTAATACTTTTAACATTGGTTAGTACATTTGCAATGAGTGGTTTTTTTAACGGTGAACAGATGGCACAAGAGAAAGCACAAAAAGAAGAAGCAGCAAGACTTTGTAAAATCTATACAGAAAAAACAGAAAAATATAAAGCAAATATGAGACATGATGACTTTGCACAAGCAACACTTGCAAATTATGAAAGAATTGAAAATAAATACTGTGGAAAAAAAAGTCACAGCTAAATAAATAAAGGGTTTACGGTCTGTAAACCCTTACATTCTTCGCATCTTCCGCATCACGTAAATACTGTGCATGCAACTGAGACATTATCCCCTTTTCACAGTAGAGTAGGTACTCTTTGCCTTTTGGTAACTTTTTAAACTCAGATTTGAGTCTATGAAAGGGTATCTTTATACTTTCACAACTCGTTTCTATACAGTCATCTTCTGCACGTATGTCTATGATGACCATACTATCATCTAATTTGCTCACTACTTCTATGGCAGTATTGTTTGTGACATCATCAAGTATCTCATCTACATAGATATGTTGAGCCTCTTCTACCGCTTTGTCTAGTACAGTATAGTCAAAACGTTTTGCTTCACGTTCCATACGCTTATATGAGCCATGGGTGATGGGGTTTTTAGAGATAACTCCACAATACTCAGGCATACTCTCTGCAAACCTACGTGTACCTATGGCATTTGCCATGTCGATAATCTCTGGCTTGTTCATGGTTGCGAGTGGACGTAAGATGAGCTTGTTGCTCACTTGGTCTATGAGTGCAAGGTTACGTAGGGTTTGGCTAGATACCTGTGCGACTGACTCACCTGTGAGTAGGGCGTCTATCTCCATCTCATTGGCTACTTTTTCTGCGGCTAAGAGCATGAGGCGTTTGAGTGTGACACCCATGTAAGTCTCATGGGTAGAGGCAAATATCTCTGTAAGTACATCATCAAAAGGCACAGAGATAAACTTTACTCTATGCGAAGAGCCAAACTTGTTCCAGAGGTAAAGGGCTACTTGTTTTACCCCTATCTCATGTGCCGCACCTCCAAGGTTAAAGAAGATGAAGTGTGTTTTTATGCCCCGTTTCATCGTAAGATAAGAGGCGATGGTAGAGTCAAAACCCCCAGACATCAAAGAGAGTATGTCACCTTGTGTTCCTAGAGGAAATCCAGCAAGTCCTATGTGTTTGGTGGTGATGATGTTGAGTTGGTTGTTGAGTAGCTCTATACGTATGGTTACTTCAGGGTTATGTAGGTCTACACCATTGCTAGGGTAGGTCGCAAGCATGTATCCACCCACTGTTTGTTCTAGCTGGGTTGAACGAAACTCATGTGTTCCTGAACGTTTCGCACGTACGACAAAGGTTTTACTTTTTATCTTGTGGTGCATCACTTCACCTACTTTTACCTTGATCTCATCAAGGGTGTTCATCTGGTCAAACTGTAGGGCTTCAAGGACTTGTTCGATGCCTGGAGTATCTAAGAGGAGTTGTCTTACTTCTACTACATACTCCAAAGGAGTAACTACTTCTATCTTGTCAGAGAATTTACGTACCTTAATCTCGTCAGAAAAACGACCGAGCATCTTTAAAAGGTTGTTATAGAGTTGTCCCACCATCTGACGCTTAGCAGAAGAGCCTTTTACCATGATCTCAGGAAAGAGTTTGAGTATGAATTTTTGTGTGTTAGAAGTTTGGTTTTCCACGTGAAGAGCCTTGAATGATATTATGCGTATTATAGCTTATTTTAGTGAAAGGTAGAATTTATTTCTCTCTTAGTTTTTGTTAGCTGATTTTCTTTTTAAGCTCTAGTTTTTTATCTTCATCAATATCATTCCAATGCTTATCACACAATGCTCCTTCAAATGAGTATAGGTAGTAACAAACAGGAAGAGTCTCATTTGGATAAATCTCTTTTATCATTATATGTGCCTCTACTGCTCCAAAAGACCTTAATTCATTTTCAGAAAAAATACCTACTTCATTTAATCGTTTTGATATTTTTCTCCCAATATTTTTTAAATCTATAAGTTTTCTATTTTTTTTTCATAACCTTCTTGATACTCCTCTGTAGCTTCTACGGTTTGAACTATGTCTAAATATATTCCATTTGGGTCTTTTATGCAAAAATGATATTGTCCCCACTCTTCAGAACGA
>JAMONG010000249.1 GCA_027066595.1 Sulfurovum sp. | reverse complement strand
TACAATCCTTTATATATAATTGCGTGATTTTATCTAAAAAACGTTGAAATACTAATGATGATAAAAATAAGGGAGTGTATTGGTAGAATTTATTGTTATAAAAATAAGTATTTGTACACACTTTTAGCATGTACAAATAGGTGTTAAGTCTTAGTTACCTGCTGATTTTTGAAGGAGTGTAAATCCCATCTCTTCAAATGTTTGAACCACTTCAGCATCTATAGAACGCATATAATCGATACGTTTTTGATCTTTAAAGTTAAGTGCATTAATCCAGTTATCTACACTTGCATAGCCTACGTGAAGTTCATTGGTTCCTTTTGGAATGTAGAAATAAACAGAACATGGGGCAAACATACCTGCCTCAGGCATACCTCTATTAAAGATAGAGTTAGAAAATTCGAAGTGGCAAAGCAGTGACACCCAGTATGCATCATATTTGTCAAATGCCATCTCTCTGTCTGCATATTCAAACTTAAAGTCAATAAATCCTGCAATAATAAAGTTATGTTTAGAAAAACGTCCATCATGATCTGCTACAAAATCTTCTACCCACTCTTCCAAGTCATCGGGTGTTTCAAACTTTTTCACAAGTTTAGTCAGTCCTTTTTCTGGTAATGCTTTGGTATGTTCAAATCTTTTTGTTTTTGTAGGCTTCATCTCTTTGTTCACAAGTGCATCAAAACCAGAAATCATCTCAGTAAATGCTTTACGCGTATCTGTATTCTTCTCACCTATAATGTCAAGCATCGTATCTGGTGCTAAATGTCCAAACCATGTATTATCATCTGTTTTAGTATCTAGTGTTTTGTAGACTAAAAAGTTAAACGGTGCATACGCTCCAAAATCAGGATTAGCAAGAAGAAGTGGTCTTAGTTTATCGATATTTACCATACCAAAGAAAGAGATCATCTCTACCCCTTTTTCTTTGTACTTCTCATAATAAAACTTCTCTATGTGCGTGTTTGCCGCTACTGTGGAGAACCCAATCGTACCTATTTTACCAACCAAAGATTTAATCTCTGCCTCTTTGTTACCTGCAACCCCTTGCAACTCAGATGTGAGCTGTACTTGTGCCATATTTGACTGTACATCAGCCTGTGTAACCCCTACAGTTACAAGTAATGATAATAGTATATTTTTTACTTTCATATTCTATGCCTTTTATAATTTAATGCATATATGATAATAAAAATTGTATTAGTTTGGGGTTAATTTAATAGATTGTAATACTAAACATAATATAAAGCGTAAGAAATAAAAAGTTACTATAGTTTTAGATTATGGGAGCTTATAATTATAAGCTCCAATTTAATCTGTTAAGAATTTAATTTGGACAAAAGGAGACGCAATTTCAGCAATGGTTCTAAATGGTGCAGTAAAGTTATCTGATGCCACTTTATACTCTTTCCATCCATTTGGTTGCACATAAACAACATCATTAGGACGTAACATCATATTTTCTATACTTAACTGATCAAAGTTTGTCATATCTACACTACGAATATAAGGTTTGTTTTCAGCATTACGACTAAGTATTAAAATATTATCTCTCACTGCAGCATCTGTTAAATCCCCAGCAAAAGCCAATGCTTCTAAAAGTGTTAGTTTTTCTCTATCTAGCTTCACAGGACCTGGTTTCCTCACTTCTCCTATGACATAAAGTCTTTTATTAAGTACCTCAACATACACGGTTGGTATTTTCAAATATCTTTTATACTTTTGCGTGATAAGACTTGCAGCTTCTGTTTGCGTTAACCCTGATACTTTGATGCTGTTCACTAAAGGAAGAGATATATATCCTTTCGTATCTACAAGTACACCACTATCTTGCATGTCCTGTCCCAGTTGACTCGCTCCACCAATACTGTCACTCGTTAATTCAGGATTTCTATAAATGGCTATTTTCAAACGATCTTGTGGCAATATAATATATTCATACGATGGGCTGAATGTAAGTTCATTATGTAGGGTATCTTGCTCGGTTTGTAGCAAAACATATTTATCATTACATCCACTAAGAATAAAGAGAAAAGTGACCATAACAAATATATAATTTTTGAGCATACGCTTCCCTTTTTAATATTATCTACTATCATAGTACATATTTCTATCTTTAGAATTGCTTATATCCCTGTATTACTTAGCTATAAGGTATTATTTAAAAGAGAATTATTCTCAAATAACCTTTGGTAAACTCTTTTTGTTTTAATCTTCCACAAAGTCTCAACCTGTCTTTTATGATGCACATCAGAACCCAAGAAGTCTATCATCCCTTGTTTATTTAAGAAATTTGCTTTTATTTTAGCCTCTTTACCATAGTGCCCACCAAAAGAGTTAAGGTTTACTTGAAAATAGATACCTTTCTCTTTGAGTCCCCTATACTCTGTTTTTAAATCTTGTATATATCTATATCTTTCAGGGTGTGCTAAAAGAGGTTTGTGTCCTGCTGCTAGTATTGCTTGTACCATTGCATCAAACTGTAAAGGTTTTGCCATATATGAGGTTTCAAAAAGCAGATACTCTCCTCCTATTAACAGCACATCCTCTGCATTTATCTGTGCTAAAAAGCCATCATCCATATAATATTCTGCGGCTGCTTCTATCTCTAACTTTATGCCTGCTTCTTTAGCTGTAGAGACCAATGTCGCTAAACTCGCCCTAATTCCCGCAGGCGTATTACAATATGTATCTGCCATGATATGTGGTGTGGTAATCACTTTTTTATAGCCTAATGCCTCTAGTCCTTGCAGTAAAAGAATGCTCTCTTCCATATCTCTAGCCCCATCATCAATAGCAGGAAGGAGGTGAGAATGTACATCTACCCATAATTCTGCTAAAGGTGGTATATTTTTTTGTCTAAATACTGGGAGGTATTTCTTTAAATTCATTTACGCTTTTTCTCATCATAGTAGCCATCTCCATAGCCTGCATAATATCCATAATGCCCTTTTTTTCTTTTGACATCATTGAGCACGATACCTAAGTTTGGTATCTTCTCTATATGGTCAAACTTTTTAAGATTTTCTAAAAACTCTTTTTTAGAATATTCTGCACGCACAATATAGATATTGATATCTACATAATGCATGAGTTCTTTGGCATCTGTGACTAACCCTATAGGGGGAGTATCTAAAATAATCATCTCATACTCCTGCTTAAGTGCATCTAAAATTTCATACATGGTATCACTCTGTATCAATTCACTAGGATTTGGAGGTATCGCTCCTGAAGAGATAATATCAAGGTAAGGATAACGTGTATTTTGAATCACATCTTTTAAATTTGCACGCCCATTGATGAGTTCACTTAAGCCTATCTGATTTGGGAGGTCAAACCGTTCATGTAACGTAGGTTTTCTCATGTCTAGGTTTATAACCACTGTCCTTTTTTTAGCAAGACTCATAATAGCCCCAAGATTTACAGAGATAGTTGTTTTCCCTTCTTGTCCTACAGTAGAAGTGAGGAGTATGACTTGAGACCCTTCCTTTTTTTGAACAAATTGAAGATTACTACGTAAATGTCTAAAAGACTCTGCTACAGCAGACTTCACTGCTTCAAACACTTTGACTTTCCCTTTCCAACTCTCCTCATCGTTATCAAAATGAGGGATAAGCCCCAAAACGGGATACGAAGTAATTTGAGAAATATCGTTCTCATCCTTAATTTTAGTGTCTAACAAAATAATCAAAATGACAACTAAGATACCAAAAACAAAGCCTAATAATACCCCAATTATCACAATAGATTCTCGCTTAGGTTTTACTGCTGTATGAGGAAGTAACGCTCGATCAAGCATTCTATTTTTACTCACCGTTGAGGCTTTTATCATTTCGGCTTCTGACTTACGCTTCATCAGATAAGAACTTAGCTCTTCATTCATCTTAAATTTACGTTCAAGCTGAGAATATTTACGTGCATTTTCAGGTAAAGTATTAAAAGTTTCTCTCTGTTTCTCTATGCTTTTAATTAAAAGTTCTTTTTTTCTTTTATTGTTTGCTATAAGATTTTTAGTACTGTTTATAATACTGCTTTTTAACTGTGAAATTTTACGATTTAACTTCATTACTAAAGGGTGTAAGTTGGTATAGTCTTCCCTTAACTCTTTTCTCTCTACTACTGCATTTTGAAGTTTTTGCATCAGTTCTGAAAGTACTGACTCTTTATCTTCTATCCCCTCTATGGAGAGTGTCTCTATATGTTTACTCTCTTTAAGCTGTCTATAAAAACTATTTAACATCTCTTCTTTCAAAAGAACATCCATTAAGTCGGACTCATAACTGTCTAAACGTGTCGCAACGGTTTCAGAGATATGTTCGACATCTACTATTTTGGATTCTTTTCTAAATGCTTCAAGGTTACTCGCAGAGATTTTAATACTCTTAGATATATTTTGTAACTGATTTTCTATAAAAGAGAGCCGTTGCACAGCCTCTCTTGTTTTATTTTCAACATTTTGTTTCACATAGGCTTCTGCTAAAGCATTTACATACTCTTGTGCCCTTAAAGGAACTGTATCTTCTACTGAGAGTTGTAGAATAGTAGAGTTCTCAATATTTTGTGTCGCAATAACATGTCCAAAACTTCTACGTTTTTCATCTATAACAAAACGATACTGTTTTTGTGGTATCTTCTCTTTACGCATCACTTTTAACGTAAAAGTATCTGTTTTCACCTCTTCATCATAATGATGTACTTGATCATAATCTAAGACTATACCACTAGGTAATATCAAATCATCTACATATAGACGATACTGCTCATGGTCGATAGTAAAAAGTTCAAATGAGATACCATACCCTTTGGTCATATTGACTTCAAAAGGGGCACTTTTATAAAGCTCTATTTCTTTAAAATTGATGGTGGTATAGTAATGCTGTCTAAAATCTACATTTTGAAGTGCCAGCTCTGAGAGATAGCGTGATTTTATAAGGTCTTTTTCTGTCGCAGAGTTAACCGCACCTTTTCCCATAGCCATTGAGACAACATCTTTGGCATAGGCATCTTCATCTAACCCTACTTTGACAGAAGCAGTAGCTCTATAGACATTAGGCAAAAAATAAGCATAATAACTACTTGCAAGTGTAAACAGTACCACAAATAAAAGGATGATATATTTATAATGGTATATATTGTATAGCCATTTTTTTATATCTATTTCATCTTCTTCTACCTCTACAGGCTTCCTATCCATCATCTAAAGAGATCCTTTGGGGAGTATTAAGTGTTCTATTATATCAAAAATGATTTAGAGACATATTCTCTTATGTCACTTTTACATAACTCTAAGTATAATGGATTTTATGGATGCCAAAGAAGAAACATCAAATACCTTGCTATTGCTTATAAAATCTGTCCATAGTGCCCCAAATTCGGAAGATATTTCATCTATAAAAACGCTGCTTTCAACGCTACAAGAAAACCATTCTCCCCTAGTAAAACTTGCTTATAGACATGCCGTATTCCCTCTACTGTATAAAACATTAAAGACACATTTCCCTAAGCATCCGCTCACGCTTAAACTCAAACCCTACTACCTCAACATTGTGCAAACCAATATGTCTATCACCGCAGAGCTACTCAAAAGTATAGCCCTACTCAACACGCATCACATTCCTACACTTTGTTTTAAAGGACCTCTCTTATCAGCCCTCGCTTATGGAGACATCACCCTGCGTCAGTATGGAGACATAGATATACTCATCCACAAAAAAGACAAAGAAAAAGCCATTGCTTTACTTAAAAAAGAGGGGTATGTACCAGAAATACCTCTTAAAAAACAAACCCAAAAACCTTTTTTTAATGCGGTAAATGTCTTAGGCTTTCACATACCTAAAAAAGAAGTTTTTATAGAAGTACATTGGGAACTTCTTTCTAAAAACTATGCCATTCATTGGGAAGAATCAAGCCTGTGGGAGAAGAGAGAAACGCTTGTTATAGATAAACACCCACTTGAAACCTTAAGTCATACAAATCACTTTCTCTACCTCTGTACCCATGGAAGCAAACACCTTTTTGAACGTCTCTCATGGGTGTGTGACATAGACCGCTATGTTCAGACACAACAAAATATGGATTGGAAAGAGATTTTTACCTATGCAGAACAGATAGGTATCTTGCGTATACTTTGTCTTAGTTTACATCTTTCACAGACATTGCTAAATACCCCTTTGACTAAAGAGATAGAGAAGAAAATAGCACAAGATAGTACAGTAAAAGCATTAGGCCAAAAACTCATAGCCTTGCAGTTTACAAACGCTTCTCCTTCCCCAAAGGGAATTCACTCTTTTAAAATGCTTTTAGCAATGAGAGAAAACCTTAGCGATAAACTTCGTTTTATATGGTACGCTCTGTTTGCTACCAAATTGGATGATTTTAGGGCGATACAACTGCCAAATTATTTAGCATTTTTATACCCGCTCATAAGACCTTTAAGACTGGCTATCAAATATTTCAAGTAAGGCTTTTTTATATTTGTCTATCACCAACTTTTCATCAAATTGAGCTATCACTTTCTCTCTTCCTTTTTTCCCCATTTCTTGACGTTCTTGTTCAGACAAGGCTAACATTTTTTGCATGGCTTGGGCTAAAGAGACACTGTTTTTTACTTCACACAAGTACCCGTTTACCCCGTCATCTACCACCTCTTTACATCCTGCTACGTTGGTAGTCACAAGCGGTTTTGCCATAGAAGCAGCCTCCAAAAGCACACGTGAAAGCCCCTCACGATAAGAAGGTAGTACCACGCAATCTACAGAA
>JAMONG010000248.1 GCA_027066595.1 Sulfurovum sp. | reverse complement strand
TGATGTTGCATCATATACCATTGATTTAAATCGATAGAAAAATACCCATCCGTACTATGTCTAATCACATCTATACGACTTTTATATATCTCTTTTTCAATCTCAACATAGGCTTCATTTTTTAAAATGTTATCAAGACTAAATATGAGATTTTTATCATTAAAATGCGTGTAAATAGGTAAAATATCATTAGAGATAAGCCCATCCCATAACTCTAGTTCTTTTTCAGAGATAGGTTTAGCACGACTTAAAAAGTAAGCGAGTAAACCTTGTTCAGCATAACTATTCTCTTTTAGCCTTGCAAGTGATACATAGGTTTCTAAAAGAACATATGACTCTTTTTTCAATGCCAGTTGATTATCAAACGCATGCATACGCATAAGCAATAGCTTGGTGGGCTTTGTATCAAGATGTGTAAAATATAATTCGGTATATTTAGTGTTAAGTACCTTAATGGGTGTACGCTCTGTTTTCATCATTTCTAAGGCTTTACGTATCTCGTCATTATTTGTTTTATACTGAGTATGATTGTCTAAAAACCTATAAAATTCATGGTTCACGTTATCTGTATGTTTCCACTGTTTTTCCAGATATTTAAAATCATTCTTCCCTTCCATACCCAAGTAGATAGCTACAATACGCTGCTCTTCACCTAAGGTATCTAAAACATCATCTAACGCGATGGTATAGTCTATATGTGTTAAGGTTTTTTTAGCGGTAGTATAATGCGTATAAGAGATATAAAAATAATAGAGTGCAAAAGCAACAATAGCAAGTAGCGGTAATAAGATAGCTGTTTCACTAAATTTATTTTTTAGTAATTTCATTCTTTTTTCCTTTTTAATTACATTAAGCTATTGGTTTTTACTATGATAAACTTCCAATGTTGTCAAAACCTCTTTTAAATGCAAAGTAGAGAGGTTCAGTATATTTGGTAATTTTCTTTTCTCTATATTGAGATACAAATCACGTACAACACCCCAAAAATGACTGATAGTAATAAAACTCTTTTTACTCTCATCTTCATAGGCATACATCTTTAACTCTTCTAAAGCGTTGTCAAATGATGAGACTGCCATATTGAGTTGTCTAATATTATTTAAGTCTGTAAAACCTGCTTGAAAAGCCATATAATACTTGGTAATACGCTCGATGTAATACCCCATATTTTTCACTTTAATCAACATCTGTTCTTCTTTTGAAAAAGCATAACGATGTTCGTTAAATATAGATTCAGAACCTTCAAGCAATGTCTCACTATAGTCAAGCATCAAAGCAGCATTCTCTTCATTATATGGTTGACTAATCGTCTCTCTTATCTGCTCACTACTAAAAGCCAGAAAAGTTAAAAGATCTTTCGTATCACTACTTTTGGTTGCAGTTGCTATTACGATTATCTGTTTATCTAAATAGTCTAGCGTTTTGTTTAAGTAAGAGGAGAGTTGACTATTTTTCTCTTTATGTTGTGCAAAATAAAAATAGTCTTTTACAATCTTCTGACTAATAAACTTAATCTCTCCTGCTGCTTCAAGTATAATCACATCACTTCGTGTAGTCGCAGCAGACGATGCTCCATTAAAAACAACTAAAAATAAAAATAAAACCGTTCGTACACTTTTCATCTTTAAACCTTTCTAACTTTAAGTATGGGTTTATTTATATATCTCTGTATAGAGTTTGGTTATTTTATCCATACGTTTCATAATCTCATCAGTGGTATTGTATACAATCACAGGAAGTCCACCTTTTTCTATGTTAAGGTAAAACTTATAGACTATTTTCCATAATCTATCTATCTTCTGTAGTTCTTTGTTTATCTCTGCTGTATTGGCTTTATTTGCCATCAAAGTTTTATGTGTTTGAGAAAACTCTTTTACCGCTTGGTTCATCTGGTCTATACTATTTTTATCTTTTATACCTGACTGGTATGAGATATAATATTTGGCAATACGCTGTGAGAGCATACGCTGTTTACCTGCGAGTGCGACCATAGAAGAGGCTTGTGCTTTAGACATATCTTTAATGGCATCCACAACAAATTGACTCCCCTCCAACATTGATTCACTCAAATCAAGTGCTAATGCACCATTGTCAAGATTGTATTTTTCAGAAGTGATAGTATAAAAGTCCTCTTTACTCATCTCTATAAAGGCTATCATATTTTGTACCTCTTCATCTTTGACAGCATTTTTAATACTATTGAGGTTATTTTCAAAAGCACGCAATGAAGCTTTGAGTTGTTTTTTTGCTTTTGAGACACTCACACCTTTTCCTATGTAAAAATAATTTTTAGCTATGCGTTGTGAGAGCATACGTTGTTGTCCAGCTGTATTTAACAACTCCAAATTAGACTTTGTGACACCTTCCAATGCCTGTGGTGTTTCTGCTACTGCTACCATACTTCCTAAAGAGAGTGTTGTGAGTATAAGTACTTTTTTCATCATACGTTTCATTGTCTTTTCCTCCTTTATTTTATTGCAGCATAAAGTTCTGTTGCTGCATTCATATCTTTAAGTATCTTATTTGCCGAACGGTTGATAAGACTAGGTATAAACTTTTTTGATTTAGAGTTTCCCATCATCTTAAAAAACATAAATGACTTTTTACTGTTGGCTAAACGTTTTTTTATCTCATCTGTATTCAAGTCAGAGGAGAGTAGTTTTTTTTGTGCAGTATCAAACTCTTTTATGGCATTTGCCAACGCTACATCAATCTCTTCACTCTCAACTTCCCATACCTTTAACATATAGAGACTTGCCATACGTTGGGAAAGCATACGCTGTCTACCAGAAATATTGATAATCTCTCCTGTATTCGTACCTGTTGCCTTTACTATAAGGTTAGTACTGTTATTCGCCTCTTTTAGAAGTTTTTCTATCTCTTTTTTGAGTGCCAGAACTTTCTCTTTTAAAGGAGCAGTTTCCAATGTCTGTTTCACATTTTTCCATAAACCTGTCACTTTAAACAAACTCTCTTGGGCATCTTTATCTTTTACAAATGCTTGTAGTTCTTTAAGTGTTGTGTCAAACAACGTTATCATTTTTGGTAAATCCTCTTTAGGGTTACCATAGGTGTTATTCATCCCTATTAAAGCATAATCTTTTAACATACGTTGTGTAATCATACGCTGTTTACCTGCTTTATTTATGGCCTCTGAGATTGAGGTAATTTCTGCAGATAAAGAGCTACTAACAAATAAAAATACAAAGCATAAAGTAAAAAAAGTATACTTTGTTTTATGTGATTGCAAATCATAGTTACTCATTATTATCCTCCCAACTAATTATTCTATATACAAATATTTTACATTGTATTTACAATTTTTTTGTATATCTAACTGTAGTATAACTTAAAATTTAAATCTAAATATGTAGGAATAATCCTATAGCTTAAAAGACTAGTTCTTATTATAATACTAGCAATATAAATAAATTGGAGGTTTATTTTATGGAAAAAAATATTTTGATTGTGGATGATGTGATGTTTAACATAGAGTTCGAAGAGATGATAATAAAGTCTCTCATTAAAGAGTTAGATTTAGAGAACATCCATATTGACACTGCCTATACTATGACTGAAGCCATAGAGAAGATCACAGCAAATGACTATGATGCAATGTTTGTCGATATGAACTTGCCAGATGGTTCGGGTGTTGATGTTGCAAAACATGCACGTAAAAAAAGTTCAAAGACACGTATTGCTGCACTAACTATCTACCCTGACCTGTATGAAAAAGAGCGTGCTAATTTTGATTTGTTTTTAAAAAAACCTATTATGCCTGAGGTATATAAACAAAATTTTATACGTCTATTACAATTGTAATTGTAGTGCATCATGACTATTGACGATATTGACACTGCTCTTTCTCATCATTATCATCTAGAACATCTCTTTCAATCAGATAAATCTTTTGACAAGATGATAGATGCAACACTACTGTTTATCGAATTTGATGAGTTATCATACCTACATAGTTACAACATTGATGATATGCTTGCACCCAAAATCACCAAAAGTATCAAGTATTATCTCTCTCTTGATTCATACTTTCAAAGAGTGGGAGATTACCAATACATTATTCTTCTACAAAATGGCGTCTCATCAAAAGAGTTAAACCAACTCATAAAACAGATTAGCAATATATTTTTAGAACCCATATCCATCAATGATAATCTTTTTTATCTCACACTCTCTTTTGGTGTTAGTTTTTCACCCAAAGAGGGGACTACTCTTTATACCCTTGTAAAAAAAGCCAAATATGCACTCAAAAGCAGAGAAAAGTTTTCTCAACATAGTGTCATAACAAGCGAAGAGATATTTACTTCAACTTCTTACCTAAAAATGACAGAACTCATGAAAGACCTTCCTCTTGCCATTGAAAATGGTGAGATAACATGGGAGTATCAACCACAATATGACTATGAAAAAAATGCCTATACAGGTGCAGAGATGTTAGCACGTTGGAAACACCCCAAATATGGTGATGTCTCACCCGAAATTTTTATTCCTCTTGCAGAAGAGACAGGTATGATAGCACCACTCACTGTAAAGCTTTTTATAGAGACATCTCATAGCTTTAAAATACTAGAAAAAAACCATATAAATGACTTTTCACTCTCTATCAACATCTCACCTGTTTTTCTTATGTCAAAAACATTTTACACGACTATTGATTTTTTCATATCAGAGTATGACCTGTATCATAAAAAGTTACATTTTGAGATTACAGAACAGATATTGATTAAAGATATTTATCTCTATAGTGAGTTATTTGATAAGCTCAAGAAACTCAATATTCACATCGCACTTGATGATTTTGGGACGGGATATACCTCTTTCAATTATCTTAGTGAACTTCCTATTAGTAGTATTAAAATCGATAAATCACTCATCAAAGATATAGATAAAAATCTTAAAAACAGAACCATTGTGAATGCCATATATCATATGTCTCAAGCCTTAAATCTTGATGTCATTGTAGAGGGTGTTGAAAATAGTGCTGAAAATAGTATAATAAAGAACTATGTGTCTATAAAGTCACAAGGGTATTACCATGCAAAACCTATGTCACTAAAAGAGCTTATCTTAAAACTTATACCGTAAAGGAATGTTGATGCAACACTACACACTAAGAGATTTAGACCAAGATGATTTAACTGCAATACCTTTTACTCCTACGATACTCATTGGTTTTTATCTCTCTGGAGAAGAAGAACGGTTAAAAAAGCAATACCAAAAATTGAAAACAAAATTTCCTGATATCGACATCATCGCTTGTAGTGTAGAGAGTAACATACAAAGTAATTTTCCCCATATAAACCCAGATAAAATACAATTTGTCTGTTTTGACATGCGTAAAGATGCCTATCATATCTCCTATGTAGACCATGAAAAACCACTCTACGCACTCAAAAATGAGAACAATTACAATGCACTATTCTTTTCCATTTATGAAAATACGAATATAGAGGGGTTACTCACTCACTTAAAAGATACCTTAGGAGAAAGAAGTGTCTATGGTGCTATTGCTGCAAGAGCAACCATAGATGACAGTGTTTCCACTTCTGTTTTTTATAATGGTAAATTTCAAACCAAAAAAAACAGTACTTTAGTATGGTTCATCAACAAAGCTTATTATGATGTACAAGGCATATCTATTCATAATTTTATCTCGGTTGGATTAGAGCTAGCCGTAACAAAATCTAAAGAAAAAATAATTCTTGAAATAGAAAACACCCCCGCACTTGACCTTATTGAAGATATTATTGGAGAGTTAGATGATGATGGTATTTTACATTTTGAATATCCATTTTTTATCAAAAACCAAAAAGAGATTTCTAGTATATCGCTTGCAACGATTAAAAGTATTGATAGAGAAGCTAAAAGTATAGAACTATTTAGAGAGATACATGAAAATACAAAAATCATGCTTAGTATACCCATGTCAAGAGACACACAAGACAAAACCATAGAAAAACTTATGCAAACAAAATTTAATTTTGGTTTCTCTTTTTTATTTACCTGTGCTGCCTTCAAATGGCAATGGGATGAAATAGAAAGACTACATATTATGCGTATCGCTAAAGAGTTAAAAAGTAACTTTATAGGATGCCATACTTTTGGAGAAGTCGCTCCTTTAGCAGGAAGTTCTTCTTCCTACTTACAAAATCAAACCTTAACACTTGTGAACATCAACGAAAAGGTAGACAATCATGCCTAAAAACATACCTATAGATAGAGCCGATATAGATTTTATGGAACAACTTCTCATTGAGAATTTTATGATAAAAAAAACTTACGCAAAGAGACTCTCAAAGCAGATGGCTACTATCTTTAAAAATGGTCACTATGAAGAGCTTTTTCAAATACTCAAATATGAAATTTATACCCATCACTCTAAAACATTTTCAAATCAAGTTTTATCTACTATTTTCAACTTAAATTACTACTTACAGACAAAATATACTGAACATGCCAAAGCGATAAACAGCCTAGTATATGAGCTTATCAATACCATTTACAATCAAAGCATATATGAATTAGAAAAACTTGAAAAAAGCAGTAAGCGTACTCAAAATACACTTTTAAATATGACAAAGACACTAAATAATACACTCCGAACTCAACAGCTTATGCTTGCCAATATTTCCCATGAGATGCGTACTTCTTTAAATGCTGTTTTAGGTTATAGCTCTTATATCATAGAAAACAAAATATCAAAGCATGACCACGAAGCATACTTAACAAAAATACATAAAGCCTCTATCTCGCTACAAACATTGGTATCAGACATTTTAGATGTTTCAAAAATAAACTCTGATCAAATGGAGATTAAAAATTCTCCATTTTGGCTAGATGAAACTATTATGAATAGTATAGACAACATCTCTTTAATGGCTGAAAATAAAAATATTAAT
>JAMONG010000247.1 GCA_027066595.1 Sulfurovum sp. | reverse complement strand
CATAGTTAAACTTTTTTTCATTTAAAAAGTTTATCTGCTTAGCAATGGTAGAGTAGAGTGAAGGGTCACCTGTATGTACACGTGCTAAGACCTTGTCATGATGCTTTTCTAAAAATGCAAATATCTCTGGGTATTTCATCCCTTGTGAATCGATAATGAGAGCATCATCTTTACACCAAGAAAGTACCTCACGTGGTACAAGTGAACCTGTAAAAAGTACCACATCAGCTTTTTGCAAAATCTTTTGAGCTTTGATGGTTACCAAGTCTGGGTCACCAGGTCCTGCTCCTATAAAATATATCATACTTTTACGACCTTTATTTGAAATAGTTGTCTCTCTGGCTCAATTAAATCTAGCTTTCCCTTATAGGTGGTCAAAGAGAGTGAAATGACCTTGTAATCTATCTTTGCACTATTGAGGACACTTATCATCTGTGTAAGGTTTTTGAGGGTAATAGCTGCGATGAGCATGACACCACCATTAGATAAGCGTTCATAGAGGTAAGGGAGTTTTTCAATGACTTTTTCTCCCCCACCACCAACAAAGATACGTTCAGGGTTTTGCTCTAAACTTTCAAAACGTTCTTCAGCATCACCCTCTAAAAGTCTCGTGTTACAGACATGATGAGTTGTGAGGTTTTGGCGTATGTACTCACAACGTAAAGGTTGTTTTTCAAAGAAAATAGTACGTACCTTGTAGCGTTTATAGGCTTCTATGCCACAGCTTCCACTCCCAGCTCCTACATCCCAAAGTAGTTGGTTGGGTTCAAGGTCTAAGTTTTGTAAGCTAAGGTGACGCTTGTACTGTTTTGTAATCATACCGCGTTCAGTCACAAAATCATCATCGTTACTTACCATGGGCTTAGGAGTAAAAAGTCGTTTGATGAGTAAGACATAGGGGTGTGTTAAATCAAAAGTTTCATCCATATTTTGTATGTTTATTTGCTCTATACGCTCATCTGCATAGCCTAACTTATAGCCGATAGTTATTTCAATGTCTTCACTTTTCAAATAGGTAGTAGCATTTTTAATCTTTTCTATGCTCTCTTTATCACAAAGAACAAAAGTGTAAGGCTTTGTTAAAAACACTTCTAAATCAAGTTTGGGTCTGCCATGGATAGAGACTACACCCATGTCTGTATCACTGATAAAACAACGTGCTTGCATATAGGCTTTAGAAGAAGTATTGTCTATAATTTCAACCTGCTCTTTAGGAAGTTTTTGAGCGATTAAAATACCTGCAGAAAAGAACAATGGACTTCCTGTGACTACATATAAAATATTTTTATTTTCATAATGCTCTAAAATGTATGCTTTGGCGTCTTTAAAACTAAGTTTTAAAATAGATATACCATTTTCTATAAAGTTTTTATCACAAATGATGGTTTCATAGTCATTTGTATTGACGTTGAGGTTTTTAAAGGTGTAGTCACCCATACCGTTACCTGTTATTGTTAGCATCATTTACCTCACTATCATGGTCTCTACCGAAATATTCGGAAACCATTGTTTTATTTGTTTTTCTGCATCACGCTTGATGAGATTATAAAAAGCTTCACTTTTTTCACTTAATTGTGTGGTAATGCCTTTGACGGTTTTTGTTACTTCTGTGTCTATCTCTACATCTAACTCATGTGCTATAAGTACTTTCAATGCCTCAAAATCTATGTTTCCAAAGCGATTATGGGTATTTTTATGCCCTTGCATCACCTTGGTTGCTTTGCCAATACCACAGATAAAAAATACTTTTTCTATCTCATTTTTTTGGGCTAGTGCTATGGCATCATGGACAAAGTTTCCTATCTCTATGATTTGTTCTTCTTTGTAGTGTTTTTTTGCTTGGGAAAAAGAGCTGTTACCTAAGGTAAGGACTACTTTGTCATATCCATTTGCTTTTATAAAGCCCATCTCTGTAGCTATTGAGTCTATGTAAGCAGCACTTGATATGGGTTTAACAATCCCCGTTGTACCAAGGATGGACAGACCACCTAAGACACCTACCTTTGCATTGGCTGTTTGTTTGGTTATCTTTTCACCATTCTCTATGGCAATAGTAGCATATAGGGGTAAAGTTATCTTTTTATCATACTTTTTATAGACATCTTCCATTGCTTTAAGTGGTGTAGGGTTAATGGCTGGGTAGCCTTTAGGGGGTTTAAGTCCCTCTTTTGTGACTACTCCTACCCCCACACCTGCATAGAGTGAAAGTTTCCCTAGAACATAAGGGTTGTGTGCTATAGGGTTAAGTATTAAATCTGCTTTATTATAGGTAAACATTACAGTAATTTTACATCCTTTTGTTACATCTAAATCATCATTGTCACCCTTATAGCTAATAGCATGGCAACACTTCTGTGTATCAACTATGCCTTCTAATGCAACCCAAAAAGCAAAAGTAGCATGTACCCCTGTGGTAAAACCAGTTCGTAAAGGGGTATCTTGTTTTTTCATGGCTTAAGACAGATTCATCTCTATGCTCTCTCCTACAAAAATAATCGCAGGGGTAAGTGCACGTATCTCTTCAAAAAACTGTGGCTCTTTGTTGGCTATGGCTTCAAGGGTAGCACGGATACTTTGTGCTTCTATGGTTGTGCCTTTACTTAAAATGGCAATGGGCATAGTAGGAGGAAAACCTATGGTTAAAAGATAGTGACTAATAGAAGCTAGGTTGTGTACGCCCATCATAATCACAAGGTTTTCTCTAGGTGTATAACAACATACTATTTTTTTAAATACCTCCATATGGTGCCCTGTAATGGTACGATAAGCATCATTGTACTTTCTGTCAACCAAAGGAATCATAAAACTTTCAGGCACAGCAGTTGTGGAAGATACACCTGAGTAGATAACGGGAGTGAAACCAGCTTCTCTTAAGGCACGTACCTCTTCATATCCTCTACCAAAAACAAAAGGCGTACCTCCTTTAAGACGTACCACACATTTATGTGTTTGTGCATAGTGTATAAGTAAGAGATTAATCTCTTCTTGTTTTTTGAGATGTTTGTCTTTACGTTTACCAACATTTTCTAAAATAACATTTTCTTTACAAAAATCCAATATCTCAGGGTTCACTAAAGCATCATAAAGTACGACATCAGCACGTTCTAAAAGTTTGACAGCTTTAAGGGTAAGTAGTTCTACATCCCCTGGACCTGCTCCTAAAAGATAGACCTCTATCATTCATAAACTTTCATGGGAATAAAATGTTTTTCATCAAGTAATTCTTCAAGTATTTTGTTGGTTGAGAGTAGGGTAAATACTTCTCTCCATTTCGTATCATCAAAGTGATGCGTATGACGTAGCCATAGAGCATTATTTTTGATGTTTCCATTGGCTTTGGTATTTTCAGTGACTTGACACACCTGTCTAAACCTGCAAGCACCATAACAGCCTGTACGTGAAATCTTGATGCGATTTTCTCCTTTATTGAGTCCCATACTTTTAAGTATCTCACGTAGCTCTGAAGCTTTGTCAGTTTTCCCTGCTTTTCCACAGCGTTCATCGTCACACAAAAGTAAAAGTGTTTTGTAGTGCATAATGGGACGGTTAGCATCATAGTCTACAGGTTTACAGGTATACCCCTCAACCACTTGAGAACCCATCTCATTGAGTCGTACTTCACCCTCTTTTACTGGGTTAGCACCGTAGGTAGAAGAGGCATGAGAGTTGGTGAGTGAGCTAGTCATAGTTTTTTCTTTCATAACTATTTCTTACCATTATAATGTGTAGTTCCATCATAATCTTTGATGAGTTTGTACGTTGCATGAAGTGTTGCCACGCCCATGGTTGAACTTCCAAAACGTCCCTCCATGATGACCGCTGGAACATCAAAAGCTTGGCTGAAACGTTTACCATAATCTTTAGATTCAAAGACGTTCACAAAGCCCACAGGAAAAAGAAGTAGGGCAACTTGACTCAAATCTACTCTCTCATCAAGTAAGGTATTTATCGCAGCATAGATGAATGTAGGCGCATTTCCACAGACCAATACCAAAGGTTCATCTTTATGACGTTTAATCGCCTCTACTACTGCTGCATAACTTCTGGTAGTTTTATTTTGCTCTGCTCGTTCATAGGTAAATGGCTCATTGATATAACAAACAACTTCGTTGTCATAGGTATCTAAGTAAAACTGGCTAAGTCCTACTTTTATCATGTTTACATCGACAATAATTTTGGCTTTCTTAAGTAAGAGGTTTTTGATACGGTGTAAGGCATCAGGTGAGAAGTAGATGTTATCTAGTATCTGTTCAAAACAGGTTGTGGTATGAATGAGCCTAGAGATAACTGCTAACTCTTCTTCATTAAAGTTTTTGATTTGAGGGTAGGTGTGTAACTCTTCTTCTATCATCTCAAACGAGCGTACAGAGATGTCTGCACCAATGTTTATGGGTGGCTGTTCTTGTTTAAATGCCATGTTAATCCTTTTGGAAAAAGTCTATAAAGAGTGTCATATACTTTTTTACTTTGGGTATTTTTTCTGAAGAGATTGTCTCTCCCTCATAATTCATATTTTCAAAACTATACATACTCCCAGATGCTAAGAGTGATTGTGTGTCTAGTCCAATTTTAGGACGCATATATACGGTAGTAGTAGGTACTTCTTTGTTTAGAAGAGGTACGATTTCAAAACGGCTATCTCCCACACATAGAGGCTTTTTGACCTTAGCAGAAGCCTGAGAAAATGAAGTTACTCCTGCAATGACTTCAGTATTTTGATGGAGCAGAGGTTTTTGTATTTTAATGATGTCTAGTAAGTAGTATACAGTACTGTATACAGCACTATCTCCCAGAGTAACAAAACTTAGATGTTCATAAGACTCAAAAGCGTTGTAGAGTACATCTACTTGATACTGCCAATCTTCTTTACGAAAGTGCATAGGCGTATAGACGGGAATAAGTGGTTTTTTAAAACCATGTTCTTGCATAAGCTGAGTGACTATCTTATGTGTAAGAGACTTAGTAAAGCTATGGTCTTCACTTTTAGTAGGAATGCAGATGGCATCAGACATTTGTAACGCTCGAAGTGCCTTGATGGTGATAAGCTCTACATCTCCTGGTCCTAGTGAGACCATGCTTAGTTTTTTAGTGTCCAAGTTTTGTTATCTCTTCTTTAATATTTTGCATGATGATGTCTCTTATGTTTCCTATCTCAATAAGGTTAAAACGTTCTGACTTACTTTGAGATGGTACAATACGAGAAATGAAATCTTTTCCAAGTTCATCACTAATCTCAACCATATCTTTACGGTAATGATTTCCACTAACAAGGAGTAGGGGAACTACTTGTACCTGTGTAATTCCATCAGCTTTCATCTGTGCTACAAGTTTCTCTTTGACAGCATAATATGGAAATGCACCCTCTAATGAACAGGTATAGTTACGTTCACCTATAAGAGATAAAAATGCATCAGTATAGCCTACTGAACTAAGACCTGCTAAATCGAGTATGGGTACACCATGAATAACATAAAGGTTTGCCCATTTCTCTTCGCTGATAGCCTCGTCAAGTGCTTTAAGTGCCAATGATGACTCTTTTGTCTTGTTGATGATGGCTTTAGTTGCCCGTATGTTTGCTAATGAAAATTGCTGAAATCCTTTAACAGTACGCTGTAAAAGTTCATGTTCATCAGTAGGGAAGAGGTTGATAGAGGCAACTATAATGTTTTTGTATCCCAACATATCTACATCGGCAAGTACTTGTGTGAGGTTCTTGTAGTCGAGTCCACGTTTATGTAAGTCTTTAAGCACCATACGTGAAGAGAAAGAGAGGTAGACATCTACTCCCTCAAACTTTGCTTCAACTTCAGCTTTGAGGTCTAGGTACATTTGTTGTTCTATCACTGAGCCAAAACAAGCGAGAATAATCGCTTTATCTTTTTTATGGTGTCTATATCTTTTCATCTATATTATGCTTTACAGTTGGTAAGACGTTTATCAAAAAGCATATGACAGCTATCGTTTTTATAAAATGCTTTTACAAGTGCGAGTACTGCCATGTCAATTAAGGGTTCAAGTAAAACAACAAGCATGTAAGCAGAACCAAAACTAAAGACTGCACTCATGTTTTCAATACCGAAGCCTTGACCATAAAATGCCCAAAAAGCTACCCAACTTACAATAGCTCCTTCCCAAATAGCAGACATTTTAAGCATTTGAACATAGCTAATGTCTTTGTATGCAGTCCCTTTAGGGATGATATTTTGTGTCGCATAGTTAAGCAACAGCATAGAGGCTAAAAGTGTTGTAACATTGATACCGTATTGTGGTAGGTCAAATTGAGCGACGGTTATACCTTGAAGGAGTAGTCCTAGGCTAAGTCCAATCATCGCTGGAGCTACACCAAAGACAAGCAGTAGTGTTGTGCCCAAAATAAGGTGTACTTCACTGATGCCTATAGGATAATGAGGAAAAACCTCAAAAAACATAAAGACCAAAACAGTACTGAAGACTGCTTTTAAAAGTAGAGAAAAAAGACCATTTTCTTTTATATTATCGTAGGTAAGTTTTGCACCTACACCCATGACTGTTATGGCTGTTCCATAAGAGAGTAATATTTTAGCACCTTGTACCACACCTGCTTCTATATGCATTGTATTTCCTTTTGTATGTATTTAAATTTCATTCACTTTTTAACGTATTATAATAATTTTATCTAAACTAATTTAAAGCATAGGCTAATCCTTTTTTATCAGTAGATAAATAAAAAATGGTGCACCTAAAAATGAGGTAAGAACACCAATAGGTATGTCACTTGTTGTGCCTAAATTACGTGCGATGAGGTCTGAAAGTACCAAAAATACTCCACCATAAAAGAAGATAGGCACGATGAGCTTGTCTGCACTCTGTTTGTAGATGGTTTTGAGTATATGAGGGATAATAAGCCCTACAAAACCTATGGGACCAGTGAAGCTTACCGCTACGCCTACAGCTACAGAGACTGCAAAGAGTAAGATATAGTTCATTTTTTTAA
>JAMONG010000246.1 GCA_027066595.1 Sulfurovum sp. | reverse complement strand
ATCCCCCTTGACTACAGTATAGTAACCATCGGTAATCTTACTTTTATTTAGAGTCTTTACTTTTTGATTTGTTAGGTTTTTAGTAACACTCACTTTTTCAGAGCTAGAGTCAGTACCTTTAAATCGTAAAGGTTTTTCTTCTTTAATATCATTTTTGAACATATCTTCTACAGAGATAATACGAACAAAATTCTTTTCTTTAGGTTGAGGAAGCGTTTTTACTATGATGAGTTTTTTTCTATCTAATTCATAAGAGACAGCTTGAATATGATGTAGTTTTTTACCATAAGGATTACACTCTGTTGTACTAGAGGTAATCACCCTACAATCAATAACTGGTTTTGCATAAATGACTTGAGCAAAAAATAAAAAATAAAAAAAGATATTTAAACAATATTTAAACATACGTTATGTTAAACCTATAAAAAGTTTAACATTTCTCCTTTAATCTCTTCTTTTTTCACAACTACAGAATGGATGATAGGTTTAGAAAACAGACCATCTATCATAGGTGGTACAGTGACATTTGTATTTTCACTTACCCATTTAAGTGCTTGGGTATCATCTTTCACTGCATGCCCTAAAGATTTAGCTACCGAGGGAGAGAACTTTGTCCACTCTGCTGTAGAGTAGACCACTGTTTTTAACTCTTTTTCTCTCAATGTATCATACGCTCTCATACATGTTGCAGTATGTGGGTCCATAATGTAGCCCTTTTTAGCATACTTTCCTACTACTGCTTCACACTCAGTATCGTCAGAGAACGAAGCATCAAAATCTTCACGTAAAAGTGCTAGTTCATCCGATGTAAGCTGATACTTACCATCATGAGCAAGTGCATCCATAAGCTCTTTAGTACGTGTTGCACCAAACTTGTCAAACATAATACGCTCAACATTAGATGATTTTAAAATGTCCATCGCAGGGGATTCTGTCTGAATCAACTCTCGTGTAGTCAAATCATAACTACCGTTATTTATCCAGTCTGTTAAAATATTATTGATATTTGATGAAATAAGAATCTTTTCTATAGGAAGCCCTGCTTTTTTGGCATAGTAAGCACCTAAAGCATTACCAAAATTTCCAGAGGGTACAACCATATAGATTTTCTCACCCATTGTTATCTCATTTTTTCTTACAAGTTCTAAATAAGAGTGAATATGGTAAATAATTTGAAAAATGATACGTCCAAAATTGACTGAGTTTGCAGCAGAGAGTTTAATGTTTCTTGCAGCTAATTCCTCTTTAAAGTCTTCAGAGGCGAGTAACTCTTTTAGAGTATTTTGTGTGTCATCGAAGTTTCCTTCTACACCTATGACTTTAAGGTTTTTAGCATCTTCAGTAACCATCTGAAGTCTTTGTACATCTGAAGTACCACCATCAGGGTAAAGACAAGCTACTTGTACACCCTCTTGGTTTTTAAAAGTCTCCAGTGTTGCAGGACCAGTATCTCCAGAAGTAGCAGCCATTATCAGATAATGCTCTTCTCTTTTTTGTGCCAGCTTAGAAAGCACATACCCAAAAGGTTGTAATGCCATATCTTTAAATGCGCGTGTAGGACCATGGTAAAGTTCTGAGACAAAACAGTCATCTTCTATCTTAGAGAGAGGTACAGGGTTTGAAGGGTCATCAAAGGCATCATATCTGCTAAGTGCAGCTTCAAGCACATCTGTTTCTATGTCTATACCAAACTGTTGTAAAAAGTCTAATGCTAAAGTTTTGTAGTGACTAGAAAGATGTTTTTCTAAAAAATGTGTATCTAAATTAGGTAACTTTTCTGGGACATACAGTCCTCCAAAACTTGCACTTGGGCTAAGTATCGCTTCTGAAAATGGCACAGATGATGGTTTTTGTCCGTCATTTCCCCGTGTCTCTATAAATTTCATCTAAAATCCTATATGTATAATTAGTAGAATTATAGCTAAAAAATCTAAGTAACGTAAGTTATAACAGTTGTAAGTAAGTATGGATGATAATTATATGTGAAGTTTAAGTATCTAGTGTCTCTTTGCTCTACAACTATAGGAGTAGAAGAATGTTTTTTAGGGAAAAGAATGTCAACTATTACAAATCATAAAAACAAAAAAACACTAAAATACTTAGATAATAGAAGAAAACATACTAAAAATTAGTAGTTAAACTCTCTATTGGTAGTCTGGCTATCTACGAGAGATCCAATGGACTTTCCGTACACACCTCGCGGTGAGTTTGGCTTTTTCAATACAGAATAACTGTATGAAAAGATTATAACAGTCTAAAACTTAAAGAAATAACATTTCCGTGACAATTTATACTATTTCTTTCAAATTTTGTTGATAAAAGGATATTAATTCATTACTTTTCATAGGTTTTGCAAAAAAATACCCTTGTCCCATGTCACAATGATACCGCTTAAGTAATGCTTCTTGTTCAAAAGTTTCAATCCCCTCGGCTATTACTTTGTAACCTAGACTTTGAGAAAGTACTATAATTGCTTTAGAGACTTCTGCATCATGCTGATTATTGAGAATATCTACAATAAAAGATTTATCAATTTTTATCGTATCAATAGCTAAACTTTTTAAATAACTCATAGATGAATAACCTGTACCAAAGTCATCAATAGAGATTTTACACCCTATGGCACGTAAATCATCTAAAATCGTCACTTTCTCTGTAGTATATTCCATAATATAACGTTCAGTAAGTTCTATTTCTATATGTTTTGCATCGATACCTGTTTGCTCAATAATCGTTTTAAAACGTTCAAATGCATCAAGTTGGCGTAACTGTACACTAGAAATATTAATCGCTATTAAACCAATATCTATACCTTGTTTTTGCCATTTTACATAGGTTGCACATGCTTCTGCAAAAATATAGTATCCAAGCTCTACAATAAGTCCTGTGTCTTCTGCTACAGAGATAAACTCTTCAGGAGATACAGAACCTAAAATATCACTTTCCCATCTTACCAATGCTTCAGCACCTGTAATTTTTCTTGTCGACAAGTCATATTGTGGTTGAAAATAGAGCAAAAACTCTTTTTTCTTTAAAGCATGCACCAATTCTTGTTCTAATTCTACTCTTCTTTCTATATCAATAGAGAGTTGTGTTGTATAAAAAGCATAAGTATCTCTACCTTTCTCTTTTGCATGATACATAGCAGAATCAGCATGTTTTAAAAGTGTATTTTTATCATCTCCATCTTGAGGATATTTGGCAATACCTATACTTGCTGTTGTGTTTAAACAATAATCATTAATATGTATAGGTTTACGTATAGCAGATGCCATCTCATTCAATAATAGGTGAATATCTCTTGTATTTCTAATAATAGCAACAAATTCATCCCCACCTATACGAGCTAAAAAATTCTTCTGACCTAAAACTTTACCAATACGCATAGCAAGTACCACAAGCATCCTGTCTCCTATATCATGACCTAAGGTGTCATTGATACCTTTAAATCTATCTAAATCAATAAAAAACAATATAAACTCTTTTTTATCCATCTCAATCAACTCATGAATATAGCGTTCAAACTCAGTTCTATTGGGCAAGTGAGTTAATGTATCATGATAGGCTAGATAAGATACTTTTTCTCTTTGTTTACGTACTTTCAAATAAGTAGTAATCAAAAAAATAAGAATAATAAATGCAAAAATAAAAAATACAACACCAATTATCTCTTCTTCTCTTTTATTTTTCAAATACTCTTTTTCCAATAAGTTATTTAATGCATCAATACTTACATGAAGATTTAAATCTTCATGTTTTTGTAAAACATTTTTAATTAATCTAACATCTAATAAAAATTGCTCAATATGTCTATAAAAATATTCGATATTTGTATCTATAGACTTATAGATAAGCATATTTTCTAAACTTTTTTCAATCTCGATAAGATCTATACCTGTATCTAAAAATACCTGCCCAATTTTAAATAATATTTCAGTAAGTAAACGCTCAATTTCTTTATTATTATGCGCATTATCTTTAATCTGTTTATTTAGTTCATTTAAATAGTAAACTGAACTTGTAACTCTTGCATTAAGTGTTTTAAAACTCTCAATAAGTTCTATCTTTTGGTCATATTTTTCTATCATTTCTTCAAGTATCGCTATGACTTCATTACCAAATAGTTTTGTCAATGGATTATTTTTAAGAAAAATGAGCTCTTTCTCAAATGCTTGATTTATAAATGAAATTTTGTCATTATCCAAATATCGATAAGAACGAATAAATGTACTATTGAGTTGCTGATTATATAAATCTAATTTTTCAACAGTCTTTTTATAAGTATAATAATTTTTAGTATTTGTATCAACATGTTGAAGGTAGATATAAAGTGCTGAAAGTATCACAACAAAAAAGAACAATAATACTATCACACCATCAATACGCCCTAAAATAGTACGTTTAATTTGTGACATTAATATCCTTAACGATCTTAGGTAAATCTCCAGTCAAAGATTC
Source organism: Sulfurovum sp. (assembly GCA_027066595.1). GTDB lineage: Bacteria > Campylobacterota > Campylobacteria > Campylobacterales > Sulfurovaceae > Sulfurovum. The sequence continues at coordinate 2,547 of JAMONG010000246.1, read as the reverse complement.
TAGAAAACTCACTATATCACGTAAATCTTCATCTCCTATACGACGTCCCAGCTGATACATCACCATAAAATTTACCGCTTCAGCAAGAGACTCTGTTCTACCATCGTGCATGTAGGGAGCAGTAATGGCAACATTACGCAATGAGGGGACTTTAAAGACATACATATCTTCTTCTTTTTTTGTAAGTGCATATCGCCCTTTCTCTTTACTCCCTATATCACCATAAATACCAAACTTATTGAAAAGGTTACCCCCAATATTGATACCATTATGACAAGAGATACACCCTTTATCTTTAAACAACTTGTAACCTTGTACCGCACTTTTACTTATGGCATTTTTGTCCCCTCTTAAATACTTATCAAAAGGTGCATTAGGTGTAATAAGTGTTTTTTCAAACTCTGTGAGTGCATCTGCTAAATTATTTTCCGTAATACCATCTTCATAAATAGTGTTAAATGCTTTCACATATGCTGAAGCATTTTTTAAATCTCTTATTGCATTAGGAATAGAATGTCCCATTTCAACAGGGTTCTGGATGGGTTCTAATGCTTGTTCTTTTAAACTTTTAGCACGTCCATCCCAAAATTGTCTAAAGTTATATACTGCATTAAAAACCGTAGGAACATTAAACTTCCCTTTCTGGTTTTTTATGCCTTTAGAATAAGATACTGTATCTGCACCATTGTGTTTTAAATTATGGCAACTCATACAAGACAATGTTTTATCTTTAGAAAGAATGGTATCTAAAAAAAGTTTTTTACCCAGTTGTACTTTTTTATCATCAACCTCAACATCAAAAGGTAAAGGTATAAGTTCAGCACAGAAGAGTACTGTGGTTTGTAGTAAAAATGCTACAAAAACAAAGTACACCTTTTTCATCTGACTAGATTTCCTTTTTTAAAGTTCTATACATGTTCCCACACCTGAACTTGTAAGTATCTCTAAAAGTAAAGAGTGTTCTACCCGTCCATCTATAATATGTGCTTTCTTTACACCACCACGAAGTGCTTCTATACAGGCATCCACCTTTGGTACCATACCACCTTGAATAGTTCCATCAACTTTCAGTGCTTCTGTTTTTTCTATGCTTAGGTTTGTAATGAGATTCATCTCTTTATCTAGTACCCCTGGGGTATCTGTTAAAAAGAGTACTTTTCTTGCCTCCATCGCCACAGCTATTTTAGAAGCTGCAAGGTCTGCATTGATGTTAAACCCAGGGTGTCCCATGGTAGAACTACCTGCTATAGGGGCTATGACAGGTACTGCCCCATCATCGATGATATTATTGACTATTTCAGGGTTAATATGTTCTATGTTTCCTGTGTAACCAAAGTTTTCAAAATCTTTTGGCATACCTTTTAAAAAGCCACCATCTTTACCAGAAATACCGATGGCTTTACTTCCATGGTTGTCTAATAATGAAACTATCTCTTTGTTTATCTGTCCAGAGAGTACCATCTCTACCACACGCATAACCTCTTTAGTTGTAACCCTTTGTCCCTCAACAAACTTCGTATCTACCCCTAACTTAGAGAGTAAATCTGTAATGCTTTTACCCCCACCATGTACCACTATGGGTTTCATGCCTACTAAATGTAAAAGTACTATATCTTGTGCAAACTGTTCTTTGAGTGTTTCAGAAGTTTGTGCAGAACCACCATACTTAATGACTATTTTTTCATTGGAAAAACGTTTTATGTAAGGTAAAGCATCCAGTAAGGTCTTTACCACTTCTATATTATCTCTCACCCATCTATCCTTAGTTATATTTATCTTTTGATTTCATTATATCATGTTTATTAGACAACTGTTACCTGTTTTGCTTTATCTTAATCATATAAAAGTTTTTAGCATGACTAAAACTATCACTCTGCCCCACTGTGACAATAGAGTTATCGCTCATACGTGCTATGCCGTATGCTATGTCTCTACTTTCATCTCCATACACATGAGACCAAAGAAGCTTTCCGTTGGTGTCGAGTGCTAGCATATAAATACTATGTGAGCCTTTACCCAATGTACTTGTCCCACCTGCCAACATAAAACCTCCATCGGCTGTCATCGTCACAGCATTTCCATACTCGTAGTATTTGAACCCATAAATTTTATGCCAAAGTATTTTCCCCTCTTTAGAGAGCTTCATCACTGTTAAGTCTGTCTGTTCACTCTGATAAGAGCGTGTTTTACCTACAGCCACCATGCCACCATCGGCTGTCGGAGTTACGGCTTCTAAAGAGTCATCATCATACTCTCCAAAGGTTTTAGTCCATAGGCTTTTACCATTTTGGTCAAACTTCATCACAAAAAACTCTTCATAAGCTTTACTTACTTCTCTCATGCCTACCAAAGCTAAGTTACCATCACTCAGTCTTGTTAAATCTCGTGCTTCATCTGTTTTCTCTCCGCCTATAGTACGTGCAAAAACGGTCTTCCCCTCTTTGGTAAGTTTAGCGATATAGATGTCTCTATAACGCTTTCCAAAAGACTCTGTATCTCCTACTATCATCACACCACCATCATCTAGCCCTGCTATGCCTCCTGGTG
>JAMONG010000245.1 GCA_027066595.1 Sulfurovum sp. | reverse complement strand
ACGTGTCATAGGCAAAGGGGTGATAGAAGACATGATAGAAGTTTTTGCCAACACAGAGTTTGAAGGTGGCAGACATGCTGGACGTGTGGCTAAAATAGAAGGCTGTTCACTTGGTTCAAATCTAGGGTAACACACGCGTAAGCAATTAGAGATAAATCAGACGAAGTCTGCCTTGTTGTAACGAACGACCTTGTAAGCGATAGCGATTCGAGAGTTACAACGCTTTTTTTGTTTCGTTTTTTTCTAAAAAAAATGAAAGAGTACAATGCCACAATGAAGATAAGAGGAACTCAAATGAATCACATAAGTAACCAAGACAAACAAATCATATTAGACAGCATCAGAGACATCCCAGACTTCCCAAAACCAGGCATCATCTTCAAAGACATCACCACGATGCTTTCAAACGCAAAAGCACTCAACACACTTATGACACACCTAGAGAAGAGGTACAAGTCTTATGACCTAGACTACATCGCAGGTATCGATGCAAGAGGGTTCATCTTTGGAAGCATACTTGCAGACAGACTGGGTCTTGGTTTTGTGCCTGTGCGTAAAAAAGGCAAGCTTCCCTACACCACTGTAGCAGAAAAATACAGCCTAGAGTATGGCTTCGATGAAGTAGAGATACACATAGATGCTTTTGCCTCTGAGTCATCTGATGGCAAAGGAGCAAAAGTACTCCTCATTGATGACCTCATAGCCACAGGTGGCACTGCAAAAGCAGCAGCAAACCTCATAGACAAAGTGGGTGCAGAGTGTGTGGAGGTTTGTTTCATCATGGAACTTGCCTTTCTACATGGACGTGAGGGCTTTACTGCTCCAGTATATAGCGTAATAGCACTAGACTAATGTTAGAGAACAAAGTATTTTTAACACAGACCGATACTGCTATTGGTTTTGTCTCTCAAAATGCACAAAAACTCACCCAAATCAAACAGCGTCCACCCCATAAGCACTATATCACTGCAGTAAACTCCCTAGAAACACTCAAAACCTTTACACGCATACCCAAAGCCCATAAAAACCGTGTAAGACGTGCAAACAAAACCACATTTATCATGCCAAATACCCACTCCTACAGAGTGGTAAAAGATGCCCACCATCTTCTTTTGCTTGACCGTCTCAAATGGGCATACACCACCTCGGCAAACCTTAGTGGTAAAGCGTACGATGAAAACTTTGGCAGAGAGGTAGCTGATGTGGTTATAGAACCACTCAGTAAAAATGCACAACCCTCAAAGATATTTAAACTAGGAAATACAACCCTCCAAAGGATTCGCTAATGTCACTACTTTATGCAAATGAATACATCAAAATAGAGACAGAAAACGCTGAGATACCTTGGCTCAAAATCTTTACCAAAAAACCCTACAAAGAGATGAGTGAAGTACCCAAAACAGTACGTCATGAAATCTATGATTTACTCGACACTATAGAAAAAAAGATGCTAAGTTACTACACACCAACAAAGATAAACATCGCCTCTTTTGGGAACTATATGCCCCATGTCCACTGGCATATTATGGCTAGATTTGAAGAAGACAGCTTTTACCCTGAACCTATGTGGGGCAGTAAGCAAAGAGAATCTACATTGACACTCCCCTCGTTTGAAACTTTTTGTACACAACTCAAAGGCATACTTGACAAACAATAAATAACACTTTGCATCTATATGATATACAATATTATTTATCGTTCAAATCAGTCAAAATGTTGTCATAAGTTTATTTGATACATTTTTAGATAAAACATAAATAAACTTATATTTTTCAGTCCCTCCTAAGCCTTAAATATGCATAATCCTTTCATAATAATTAACATCAAATTATTAATAAAATATATTTATCTTATAATTAAAGGCAATTTATGGAAAGAAGAGATTTCTTTAAAAAAACCGCAGCCATCGCTGGAGCAACTGCTCTTGGTTCTAGTACACTAGAAGCTGCTACAACCCAACAGCCCATTGACAACCGTAAGGTTTCACCCGTGGCTTTTCCTGAGAAGAGACCACTGATTATGTATTCTGACAGACCTCCTTTGTTGGAGACTCCTAGAGATGTATTTACTTCTGCTCTTACTCCTAATGACCAGTTCTTCGTACGTTGGCACATGCCAGACATCCCTACGCACATTGACCCAGAGACATTTACTATCTCGGTTAATGGTCTGGTAAAAAAAGAGCTAAACATCTCTCTCAATGACCTCAAAACAAAGTTTGAGCAAGTAGAAGTCACTGCTGTACTTCAGTGTGGTGGTAACAGCCGTTCTGCCTTTAAACCCATAGCAGGTGGAATCCAGTGGGGAAGTGGAGCAATGGGCTGTGCGACATGGAAAGGTGTACGTCTTAAAGACATTCTTGACCAAGCAGGACTTCAAAAAGATGCCGTGTGGATAGGCTTTAATGGTTCGGAAAAAGCAGCGTATTATGAGACACCAAACTTCATACGTGAACTTGAACTCTCTGAGCTTGATGACCATGTTATCTTAGCGTACCAAATGAATGGAGAGGATTTACCTTACCTCAATGGTTACCCTCTTAGACTTGTCATCCCTGGGTACTACTCTGACTCATGGGTGAAGATGCTTTCAAACATCACTGTAACCAACAAATACAAAAAACTCTTCTTTATGGATGTTGCATACCGTGTACCTGACAATGAAACTGAGTCTGAGACACCAGAGAAGAAGTTCCCTAAAACAAAACCTATCAAAAAGATGAATGTCAAATCTGTCATCGGTTACCCTACACGTGACTCTGTGGTGAGTCATAAATCTCATGTCGTTATACGTGGTGTAGCATGGGACGATGGACATGGTATACAAGATGTCATGGTCTCTACCGATGGTGGTAAAACATGGGGTAAAGCACTGCTTGATGACGGTAAACTTGGGCGTTATGCATACAGAGCCTTTAGATTTGCATTTAAACCAAACGAATTAGGTAAAACAACCATCATGACAAAAGCCATTTCTAAAATAGGTGAAGAGCAACCTCTTTCTAAAGACATCAAATGGAACCATGGTGGATACAAATATAACGGTATAGATGAAGTTACCGTGGAGGTAGTATAATGAAAAAACTTATTTTAGTTACAGCAGTACTTACGTCAGCACTCTTTGCACAAGTAAACGAAAAAGTAGAAGTCCCTTACGTACCCTTTCCTGTAAAGATGGGAAAAGGTTTTGATGCCATCCAAACACACTGTCTTATGTGTCACTCTTTTGGATACATCATCAACCAAGGAAGACAGTCTAAAAAGTTTTGGCATGGTAAAGTCATCAAAATGGTAGACCACTTCAAAGCCCCTATGGACGAACAAGCCATCAAAGAGACGACAGAGTATCTTTTTGAACATTATGGAAATGGGAAACTCAAATAAATAAACTATCGCTCCTTCTCTCCCGAGGTGTAACGCATACAATTTATAGCTATTTTTTATTAAGTTAGACTATGTGTTACACCAGAGGACTGGTGTAACAAGACAAAATTGAAGAGGTATAAATTTATTATATACCTTCTATGATTTAGGATAATTTCCTGTACCCTTAGCATATTCATTTGCAAAAAAATAAAGTTTTTTCATCTCACCCTTGTCTAGAACATCTTTCCCTTTGGGACATAATAATTCAAACTCATCTTTAAATTCTCTTTCACTCTTTAAACTACCCCATTCATCTTGCGTATGTAATTGTGCAAAATAGGCAGAACTGTATCTACATTTTTTACGTAACTTTACTTTATACACTTGTTTAATGTATTCTAACTCTTGTAGTTTCTTTTTTTCGCTAAAACTTTCTACATTTGCAAATGTACCTATACTCAATATAATACTCATCAATATAATATTTTTCATTTTAATCCTTATATTTATTATGGATGAATTATAAAATATTTTAAAGATACTTATAAGGTCATATTAAAATATTTTTTATATATAATATGACTAGTTGGATTAGTATATTTTAGGTAGTTTGATTGATACTTTAACATAATAAGTTAATCGAAACGTATCAACTCTTCCCTAAACTCCAAAGCTATCTGACCTTTACTTCTTCGTGCTATGGTGTCACGGTAGACCCAATCAGCCTTTATGGCTTCTCTTTTTTCAAGGCTTATTTGAGGGGTAACATACAGCCCAGCATTTTCTCGCTGTCGTTGTGCCTCGTAGAGTATGAGAGCTGTGGCTACAGAGACGTTGAGGCTTTGTACCATGCCTTGCATGGGGATGACTATGACATCTGTCGCTTCAGCGATTACTTCGTCACTTACCCCCTCTTTTTCGTTACCCATGACTATGAGCGTTGGTTTAGTATAGTCCACTTCTCTAAACGAGACTGCACGTTCTTCTAAATGTGTGACTATGACTTGAAAACCCTCTTTTTTCTTCTGCTGTAAAAACTTTACAGTACTACTATCTTGGATGCGGTGTCTATATGTCCAACGGTGAGCACCTTGGGTGATGGTTTTGTGTATGCGTAGGGTTTCGTTTTCTTTAGAAGAGTAGAAGATGTCTAGTACGCCTACTGCATCAGAGGTGCGTATGATGGTTGAGAGGTTTTGTGAGTTGTGTACGTTTTCAAGCATCACTTGAAGTGTGGGTTGTTTTCGGGTGAGGATGTCGTCTATACGAGAGAGTCTCTCCTCTGTACTCATGGACTATATGCCATCCACACGAAGAAGTTTGGTTTTACCTACCATGAGGTCTATGGTCATCAATGCTCGTTTAAAGACAGACTCTTGTCGGTACTCAAGGTTATGCTTTTTACATATCTCTTTAACGATGGGCTGCATCTTTTGGTAGTAACTTAATGGCATGTTTGGAAAAAGATGGTGTTCTATTTGGTAATTTAAAAAACCATGCAGGAAGTCAATGAAGTCTGAACCTGTGTTATAGTTCACCGAACCCATAATCTGTCTTAGATAAAACTCGCCTTGACTCTGACTAGGCTCAGAGAACATATAGATGTCTTCAGCTGAATGGTTAGGAACGATGACTGTAAATGAATGTACATTTGTCATCAACTCTGCTACAACTAAAATGCCCAGTGCCGTTAAAAATGCAGAAACACCAAAAGGCAAAAAGAACAGAGGAAAAACCATAAACTTTATGATGATGTAGGGTAAGTAGTACTCCATCCATAACTCTAAACCATCTTTGGTACGAGGGTCGTAGTTAAAGTCTGTTACTTCAAGTTTGTGTTGTTCTTTTCGTTTTTTGTTTTTAAGTATGCGTAGTGTGTTAGGTGCATAGTAAACAAATTTCCATAATGCGGTAAAAATATAGACGATGATATAACGAAGCCACATTGGTACATTTGACTGTGTCAGCCACTGTAAGTTACGCTCTACATTGTCAGGGTCATCATCTTCACCGAGATGGTAATGGTGCATGATGTTATGCTCATACGACCATGAATCAGGTTTTATCCAGTCAAGCCAGTCTATGAAACGTCTAGGCCCTTTAGCATAATGTTTTTTAGTATAACGTGCAGGGATATTGGGTACTTTATCGTATGCACCATGTAAGATGGGGTGTGTCACATTTGCCCAACGTGAGACATTTCCTGTACTAATCAGCGTAGCAGAGGTAATAAATAACGTGACATACACAAAGGTACTCACTTCAACAAACAGAGCCAACACAGCCAAAAGCAAGATAATACCATAGCCTATAAAGGTAGCCATACGACCCCAACGCTCCATTTTGAGCAGATGATGAAAGTCTACTTCCCCTACGGCTTCCATATTCTCTTTAATGGCGTCTATATCTTTTTCTAATTCTTCTTGATTTACCTTATCGTATGGTGTATATTGTTGCAAGTCTCTACCCTATATTTATATTGGGCGTATTATACCCAAAAATCGAAATAGGATTCTTTGAATTTGTGTTATGCTCGTGTTTGTGGGTTTTGAACAAAATTTGAGTCGCACCCATAGGTTCGGCGATGATTTTGTGCGAAGCCCATGAATGCGATGATAGCACAAAGTCATGAATTTCTATTTGGAGATTTGGGTTATACTCTAAGAGCCATTTAATCTAGGTTTTTAGGTATAATTGCACAAATAAATAATAAAGAAACCCTTATGTGCGATTTTAACACCTTAACAGACGAAGAAAAAAAACAACACCACGAAAAACTACTACACTGTGCCATGAGCTTTGGAGGGAAAAACTTTTTTCTCCACCTTTTAGAAGCCATACGTGAGACTAAACCTCACCCACTTACAGCTGGGAACATGGCATTTGACATAGAATTAGGGAGTATCACATGGAACAAAACCATCTTTAATGACAAACTCCAACTCCTACTAAAAGCCCGTAAAAATGAAAGTGCCCAAGATAACCTGCTTCCCAAAAAAGAGGAGAAAAATTATAAAAAAATACTCAATGTCGTACGTACACTCAAACCCATAGTCTTTCATGTAAAACCTGCCAACCCCCAAGAGGGTTCTGGCTTCTTTTTTCAGGCTTTTGATATCATAGATGAAAACAAAACCAAGCTCAATCCTGTGTTTGATGCGATGTTCTTCTGCTCAGTTGATACGGTTAAAAAAGTACTTAACTACGAGCCAAAGGCATAAGATGATAGAGGGTCAAAAACGTGCAGAGATTAAGTATGGGATGGATGTAGGTATCGTTTTAAAAGAAGACCAAGGTTCTGGCTACATCACTTACGGAAAAGTACAAAAAATCCTCACCAACTCCCCTACCCACCCTCATGGCATCAAGGTACGTTTGAGTTCTGGTGAAGTTGGACGAGTTAAAGAGTTTGTAAAGTAATGACGCTCTTTATAGACGGTGATGCCTTTCCAAACTTACTCAAACCCATAGTCCTTAGAAGCATCGAAAGACTCTCACTTCCCACAAAAGTAATAGCAAATAAAAAGATACATATTGGTAATTCAAAACATATAGAGTACATTGTTGTAAACCAAGGTGCAGATGAAGCAGACCATCACATTGTAGAGCTATGTTGTGAAGGTGATTTGGTTATCACAGCTGACATCCCACTTGCAGACCGCATCATCTCTAAAAATGCCC
>JAMONG010000244.1 GCA_027066595.1 Sulfurovum sp. | reverse complement strand
ATCCCGTCCTCGGTTTTCTGTCATATAAACATTTGCTTTGGGGTGGGTATGAAATATCTTTTTTATCTCATCTTCAGCCATGGTATGTGGAATGGAGACAAACAAGTCATAATCAAGGTCTAGAGCATTAAGGTATGTCGCTATTTCAGACCATAAATCCATATAAAAAACATGTGAAACAATGGCTATTTTTGTATCGGTACGAGGAAGTACCTTGGGAATATCTTTATGTATCTCTTGGTTAGTCATACTGATATGTTGAAAAGAAGAAATCAAAGTTATTTACCTTTATATATTATGCTTGTTTTGGACATAGACTAAAATCCTCTTTATCATGACAAAGATTAGGGTTATAATAGGGATCTCCCTCTGCAAGAATGGTCTGATGTCTTTTGGAAAGAGCATCTTTTTCCAGTTGAAATCTTTCTATCTTCTCTGGGGTAGTCTCATAACCACGAGAGATAGACTCATGGTGATACATCTCAGCATAGGGAGTAAAGAGATTAAGGTAGCCTTTTTCTCTTACTCTTAGACAAAAGTCAACATCATTATAGGCTACTTTAAAATTGAGTGCATCAAGACCATTTAACGCTTTATAGATAGAGGTTTTTACCATGAGACAAGCAGCCGTTACTGCAGAGACATTTTGTATAGCATTGAGTCTGTTAAAATATCCAGGATTATTACGCAGATACATTTTATGTGAGTGCCCTGCATACCCACCTAGACCTATGATGATTCCTGCATGTTGTACAGTATCATTAGGGTAATAGAGTTTAGCTCCTACACAGCCTATCTCTTTACGTTGTGAATGCTCTAGCATTGCTTCTATCCACTCTGGAGATATGACTTCTATATCGTTATTTAGTAGTAAAATATGCTCACCCTTGGCATAGGTATTGACCGCATGGTTGTTGATGTCAGCATAATTAAACTCTGTATTGTATTCATAAAAAGAGACTCTTGTATCTTTCTTTTCAAGTTCAGCCATTTTTTTAAATGTTTCGGGCTCTTCACTGTTATTGCTAATACCTATGATTTCATAATTTTGGTAGCTCGATTTATTTAAAATCGAGTTGATACTCATATCAAGTAGTTCAGGCTTGTCTTTAAAGGGGATGATGATACTTATTAGAGGATTATCTTTAATGAAGTACTTTACTCTATAGTAGTGATGCATATTTCCATGTTCTACAGAGGCATCTATATTTCTTCTTTGAAGGGCTTCTTGTAAGACACCTCGACCTCTTTCAAGTGCTTCAGGTTTTGCTTCACTGTTAATGCTAGTAGATGTTTCAAGCATTCTCCAGTGGTACAATACTTTTGGAATATGATAAATTTTTGAAGTCTGTTCTGTAAGGCGTAAAAAAAGATCGAAATCTTGAGAACCATCAAACTTAGCGTTAAAGTTTCCTACTTTATCTAGGAGTGCTCTACTAAAACAACTAAAGTGGGTAATGTAGTTATGTGTTAAGAGCAAGTCAGGAGAGAAGTTAGGTTTAAAGTGTGGATTACTCACTTCTCCTTCTGTTGAGATAAAATCCTCATCACTATAAATAAACTCAGCTTCTTCATGGTTAATGGCTTTTACCATTTCATACAGAGCATCAGGAGTAATTTCATCATCATTATCTAGTAGTGCGATGTATTCTCCTGTAGCAATCTCCAAAGCAGCATTGGATGCTCCTGAGATATTTAAATTCTTTTCTAAATAGGTGACTTTAATGTTTGGATGATTGAGGTTATGCAGGTACTCAAGTGTTTCTTCATTTGTACTTTTGTCATCTGCGATACAGAGTTCCCAATTTTTGTACCATTGAGATTTTATAGACTCAATGGCTAAGTCTAGCCATTTGGGTGAAACATTGTAAACAGGCATGATAATAGAAATAAGTGGTTGGTATTTGAAGTGCTCTAATTCATTTTTTATTAAAGTTGTAAATTCAGGCGTTTTATAACTGTATTTATATCTATTTGAAGAAGTCACTTCAAGTTCAGGGTCTTTTCTAAATGAAGGAATGAAAACTTGAATGAGACGTTTGATTCTACCTTTTATCCGTAAAGAATTTGCCACTTGATGTAGCTGAGATAGTTCACCGTCTCTCTGTTCTACAATGCTTCTTGCATAAGCAAGGTCTTCACCTATGGCATGTATACGAGAGGAAAGTTCTTGTATATGTTCCTCTTTCCCCTCTACCTGTAGTGCAAGGTGTTCAATGAGTGAATTTTTCTTAAGATAATTTTTCTTTTGAAAATAAAATCCATCTTTCATGACATAATTATCAACAAAATGTCTTTCCATTTTATGATATAGAAAAGTATGTGTTGTACTATTTTTTTCATCTTCTGTTTTGCTAGAAGTAAGCATCTCAAGGGTACGATGGATAATATATTCTACAGGTATATTAAGACTATATGCCCACTCATAATCTATAAAATAGATTTTGTCATCTTTGTAGATAATATTAGAGAAGATAAGGTCAATACTACTGATACCTTCAAAACACAATTCACCCTCTAAAGAAGAAAAATCTTGCTCCCCAAAAATAGTTTTAAACTCATTTGTAACCATGCTCTGGCTATCAAATTTTGTGGTTTTAAAACTTGTTTGAATAAGTTGTATATATTCATCAACTAATGCTTTCATCGCATCTTTACCTACAGAAGAAGCTTCTTGAAACTTCTTCTCAAAACTTATACCCTCTATAAATTCAAAGGTTAAACTTTTTGTATCTTCATTTATTATTTTGGCAAAGGAAATTTGAGGATTAAGAGCCGCTTTAGTTAACTTCTCATAATTTTCTTTCATCTGTTTTAAATGAGGTATCGCTTCTTTCGTGATGGCCTCTTTTTTAACATATTTTTGACCATTTTCTTCATAGATGATTGTTTTGAGTTGAAATGCTTTTGCTCGTTCACTATTGTTTTTAATATATAATATTTTCATTTAGTCTCCACATATTACTAAAAAAGAGTTAGCAAAAAATTCATACTGCCCATTGTCTATGATGCCTTGGAAGGCTTTTGTTTCATCAAATAGTTCATATTTTTCATAGTCAAAGTTTGGTGCTGGTGCAAGTGAAGAAGCTGAACTTGGTAACCATGAAGAGGAGTAGATTTCTAGGGGCATTTTATAATCAGGGTGAGGGTAATAAAATTCTTGGCTAGGGTATCCACTTTGTTCTAACAAATCTTCTAACTCTTTTTTACCAAATGTACGTACGGTATCATTGTTTACATAACCTGTGATACCGTCAAATACTTTAGCCGTATGGTCCTCTTTTGAGCCTGCAAAGTATTTGAGACCATAACGGTTTTCTATGGCAATGATAAGTTTGCCATCAGGTTTAAGATATTTTTTAACCTGTTTTAAAAAATCTTGATAAGGTGCATCTGTTTTGGTAAAAGAACCTGCATATTCAAGTACACCGTTGAGTGTAATGTAGTCAAACTTCTCTTCAAAAATTACATCATTAAGGTTAGCAACAATGATTTCAAGGTTAGTATAGTTTTTATGTCTTTCATAATTAATCGTAGCACGTCTTTTAGATAATTCTACCACCGTAACTTTTTCTAAACTGTCACAAAGAGCACCCGTAATCGCACCACACCCTCCACCAATCTCAAGACAAGTCGCATTTTTCTTAAAAGGATACCAGTTGATAATGTTTTGTCGTATAGGAGAGAGATGATAGAGTATAGGCCATCTGTTATCACTAGCCAATATTTCACTATAATCACTATTGTGTTTAACTATCTCTAGTAATTCATCTTCTACATCACCATCACTGTAAAAGTCAGTTCCTGTATAAAAATCCAAATTTATTTTTGCACCCATTAGACCTCTTCATCTATTTCTATTAACATTTTTCTCTTGATATTATATAATGATTGTACTATGAAGAGACTGTTTAGCTCTGAATATTTATTTCACTTTGTAAGTCAAAAAAACCAACCATTTGAGCAGACCCAATGACTTCAAATAAAATGGCATCATATATTCTACTAAATACTTCTACACCTGTTTCATTTATGGAAACACATCCTAAAGAAAGAGCATATTTCCCAAGTTGTAAATTGGCTTTTTGTGTAAAGGTAATAGTAGATGTGTCACCTGCTTGAAAAGTACCAGTTTTTACATGTTTCATCAGACTATTCGTCCCAGTAATCTCTAAGCCTTTTGCGTCTTTGAGTGTAAATGCAAAAATAGGGTCTGAAATGTCTTCAGAAAAATTGACTTTTAAAACAATTTTAAATGTACTATTATAATCAAGGATTGCAGAGGGGTTGTTATTTTGATCTAAGATGCCATAGTCAATGATAGTAGCTTTTCCATTGCCATAGGTGTCAAGTTCTATGTGTCTGTCAAAATACTCTTTTAGGGGTAGACTGTTTTCTGCTGTTTGGATGCTTTTTTCTTCATTACTCTTTTTCTCTTCATAAAAGTTACCAGAAAGCACCTTTTTAAAAGCATCTACTGCCATTTTGGGGCTATCATCAAAGACCATTTTCCCCTCATCTATGACGATGCCTCTGTTACAGTAGCGTATGATTGTGTCAAGTCCATGTGTGACAAACAAGATGGTGCGTCCTTGGGCTTGGAACTCTTGGAATTTTTTAAAACACTTCATCTGAAATGCCATATCTCCTACACTGAGAGCCTCATCGACGATGAGTATGTCAGGTTCGACGTTAATGGAGACAGAGAATGCAAGTCGTGCAAACATCCCTGAACTGTACATCTTGACAGGCTGATGGATAAACTCTCCAATATCAGCAAACTCTAAAATAGCAGGTATTTTACTCTCCATCTCTTCACGTTCAAAGCCCATAAGAGTCCCGTTGAGATAGATGTTTTCCATACCTGTCATATCGGGGTTAAACCCAGCACCAAGTTCTAGGAGTGAGGAGATTTTACCGTAAGTCTCAACAGAGCCAGAACTAGGGGTTAGTACCCCTGTTATCATCTTAAGAAGGGTGGATTTACCTGCACCATTTTTTCCTATGATACCAACAGTTTCTCCCTTTTTTATCTCAAAAGTGACATCATGCATGGCATAAAAGTCATGGTGGTAAGACTTCTTAAAAGGATTAAGTGCTTCCTTGAGCCTGTCTTGTGGCTTGTCGTAAAGATGATAGACTTTGGTTAGGTTGGTAACTTTTATCGCTGTGTTCATTAGAGTACATCCGAAAAGTGGGGTCTTAGTTTTTTAAAGGTGAGACCACCTATGAGAAATATGCTTAGTGTAACACCCCAAAAGTAGAGCGTCATGGAGATATCTTCCCAGAACCATGTATGGTAGATCATACTCTCTCTAAAGCCATTGACGATGTATGCCATGGGGTTGAGATTGATAATCCAGTGGTACTGCTCTGGTACCATTTTAAGTGACCAAAAGATAGGCGTAAGCCAAAAGCCAAACTGAATGACAATGGCAACCATCTGTCCCACATCTTTGAAAAATATGACGATGGATGAGGTAAGCCATGAAAGTCCTAAAAGAAGTACCGAAGTGGCAAAGGCATAGTAGAAAACCTGTAGCCAATAGATTTCAGGGGTGTAACCATAATAGAGAAACATTCCATACATAAAAAAGATAAAAAAGAGATGGATAGCCAGAGCAGAGAGTAGGGGTATCATAGGTAAAAGACTGACTCTAAATACGATTTTTTTCACTAAAAAAGCGTTGGCTTGTATACTGTTTGTACCACTAGAAAGTCCCTCTGCAAAGTAAAACCAAGGGAACATCCCAGCCACAAGCCATAAGATAAAAGGAAAGTTGTCAACAGGTTGAGACTTGAAGCCTACTTGAAAGACAAACCAAAAGATGGCTATCATGGCAGCAGGTTGGATAAATGCCCAAAAGATACCTAAAAAGTTACCGACATATTTTTGTTTGAACTCATTTTTAGTGAGAGACCACAAAAGTGTTTTACTTTTAAAAATGGCTTTTAAAAAATCTAGCACTGCTATCCTTTGGGCGTGTCTGTTATACTTATTTTAACACAATAGTGCTTTTATCTCAGTGGGGTTTCTTCTATAATAGTGTCGATGTTCCCACCGATTCTAGCACCGATATAGAGATTAGTATAAAACTTTTCTTCAAAGCCAAGCTTTTTCATCTTGTTTGCAACTTTGTCCATATCGTAGGCTACACGTCTTAGGTGCACCTCACCTTTTTTTTCATCAAAAAGAGCGTAAGCTGCTGTGTTAATGCCGTCTCTTGGCTGTCCTACTGAACCAGGATTGATAAAAGACTGACCTGTGTTAAAATGAATATGTTTTTGCACATGGGTATGTCCACAAAAGAAGAACTTTTCATCAAATCTTTCAAAATAGCCAGCTGAAACTTTGTAGAGGTACTCATCTTCAGGGTCATCCCATCCACCATGTACAAAGCTAGCATCTCCTAAGATGATAGACGGAGAACTTTGTTTAAGCCATGCTCTGTTCTCTTCTGTGATGACACTTTTTTGATAGGTGAGTGCAAGGTTTGCACTTCTTGAACGTGGACACTCCGTGTTGTCAATGACATAACGGTCATGGTTACCTATGAGGTTGGTAGCATCGTGTTTATGTAGGAGTTCTATCACTTCATTGATGAAAGGGTAGTACCCTGAGACATCTCCTAAAGAGATGACTTTGCTTATAGGGTACGGCTCCATATCTTCTAACACAGCTTCAAGGGCAGGGAGGTTACCGTGTATATCAGAGAGTATCGCTATCAAAGTAGGCATCTCCTATATATCGCATGATGGTTCCATAGCGTTGGGCAGTTGTCTCTGGTGTCTTGTTCATAAGGTAGTAGTCGATACACATCTGGGCTTCATTGACACCGAAGAGTTCACGCATAGAAGTTGAAGAGGAGACTCTACCATTAATTTCTAGCAGCAGGTACTTTCCCTCATGCTCTATAAACTGTAAGTTGGTAGGTCCTTCAAATTGACATTTTTTAGAGATTTTCTGCATAGTCTCAAGTAGGACATCATTGACTTTTACGTTGAGAGCTTTTTTAGTCGCACCCTCTTGACTGAGTTCACGTCTTAG
>JAMONG010000243.1 GCA_027066595.1 Sulfurovum sp. | reverse complement strand
AAGTAACTGTTCTTTCAGCAGACTTTGAAGTTTCAACCGCTCCGTCTTTCATAGATACAACAGAATCTTTTGCATCTTTACTCATAGAAATCGCAGCCTCTTTCATATCTTTAAACATATCTCCGAAGCTAAAGTCTGCCTGTGCAGATGTTAATAGTGCCGTTGCCACTATAGTAGATGTAAGTATTTTTTTCATTGTTAGTCCCTTATATTAAAAATTTATTTGGAATAATACTAAATATTATGTTAAATATAACTTAAAGTGAATATAAAGTTATAATATTATCAAATATAGAAATATATGTATCACTATTTTATAATATTTAAGAATTAGTACTAATGTATGAAAGGATGATATTAGGTATGCATGTAAAAAGGTAAAAAGAAATATAAGGGGGGGGTGAGAGAGAAACACTTTTGTGTTTCTCTCTAGGTAAAAAAGTTAAATTAGTCGTTGATAGTCTTAACAGAGTCGTTAGTGTTTTCAGAAACTGATTTAACAGAAGCTGCAGAGTCAGTAGAGACAGTTTTAACAGCTGAGCTAGCATTAGTGTTTGTAGATTCAACAGAAGCTCTTGAATCATTAGAAACAGTTTTGGCAGTATCATTTACATTTGTAGCTACTGAGTTTACAGCATCTTTAGTGTCAGTAGAAACAGTTTTAACTGAAGCAGAAGAGTCAGTAGAGATTGTTTTAACAGAAGCAGTAGAGTCGTTAGAAACAGTTTTAGCAGTATCGCTAGCATTTGTAGAAACAGTGTTTACAGAATCTCTAGAGTCGTTAGAAACAGTTTTAACAGCGTCAGTAGTGTCTTTAGAAACAGCGATAGCAGAATCTTTCATCTCTTTAGAAGCCACAGTTGCAGAATCTTTAAGATCTTTAGTTGTGTTAGTCATAGCATCTTTAGTATCTGTAGATACAGAAACAACAGCATCTCTAGAGTCAGTTGAAGTTGCTACTTCAGCCGTTTTAAGATCGTCAGAAACTTTTACAGAAGTATCTTTTGCATCCGTACTTACTGAAGTAACTGTTCTTTCAGCAGACTTTGAAGTTTCAACCGCTCCGTCTTTCATAGATACAACAGAATCTTTTGCATCTTTACTCATAGAAATCGCAGCCTCTTTCATATCTTTAAACATATCTCCGAAATCAAAATCAGCTTGAACGCTTGTTAACAATGCTGCTACCGCAACAGAAGTTTTAATCATATTTTTCATGGTCTATCCCTTTAGTTTAATTTAGATAATCAAATTATACTGCTAGTTTTGTTAAACTAAACTTATATTTATAATAATAAATACTTATATGAGTTAATATAAATCAAATTGTGAGTATTTTATTTAACTATTGTTAATAATGAGAAAACAAACAAAATGATAGACATTAGCCTAAGCATAATCAATTACTTTATAGTAGGATTATATCCTATTAATATAAATGATAACTTTAAATCTCTTTAATATATAATATTGATTGATGTCTACTAAGTGACAATAAAAATGATTTACTATAAAAATGATATGCAGCATCTTTTATTATAGATGCTTTAGTGATAATTTGATACAATACTGATATTAAATTCAAATATATAGTTCAATATTTTTGATGAATAACAAAAGGGAAGATAAATGAAAAACGTATTGATAAGTTATATGGCAATACTTACTTTAGGGTTTGCTGAAGATTATACACAAGCAGATAGAATCTTAGACATGCAAAAAATGGCACAAGCAATGCAAGATATTCAGTCTGGGTTTTTTTACAACAATCTTGATATTGTTAAGGCTGGTGCTGAAGATTTGAAAAAAACCATTGTAAAAATCAAACCAACCACCCAAGAAGTCAATAATAAAGATGTGTATGAAAGATGGATGAATAATAATACAGCTATGACTAAACGTTTACATAGAAATATCGCTAGTCGTGCAGATATTATTATTAAACGTTTTGAAAGTGGTGATCCAAGACAAGCATTACAAGAGTACAGTAAGATAACAGAGCAGTGTATGAAATGTCATATTAGTTTAAGAAAATGGTAAAAGGGATAGAGATGAAAAAAATAATAATTGTAGCACTACTACTTAATGTTTGGAGTCATGCTGGTGATATTACTTTAACTGGTACTGTGGTTTCTGATGGACAGAAAATGATAGGTAGTCGTTTTATGGGATACGTTAAAAAAGTATTTGTACGTATTGGTGATAAAGTACAACGTGAAGATGATTTGTATGAAATGGAGTCTGCAGAATTTGATATGATGAAGTCGCAAGCTGACTTAATGTTAGAACAGTCAAAAATCATTGTTGAATACTGGAGAGAGAAGTTACGTAAAGTAAATGTCAGAAGAGCACGTAACAAAAATAAAGATGCAACTGAGATAGATATCGCTGATATGGTTGACCTTGATTCACAAGCCGCAAACATTGAGACCATGTTAGAGTCTATGCAGGTGATGGTAAAAGAAGCCAACATTAAAGCAAAACAGATGGCAAGTACCTACAACTATATTAAGATGAAAGCACCATCAGATGGTGTGGTTGTTCAGAAAAATATTAAAGTGGGTGATATGATTATGCCAGGTATGCTTACTATTATGATTGTTGATACTGAAAATTTAGAGATTGAAGTTTCTATCTCTGAAAGTATTATCTCTAAAGTAAAAGTAGGAAAAAAAGTACCTGTTGAAATTCCTTCTATCAAATACAAAACTACTGGTGTCATCCATGCCATTGTGCCAGATGCAAACCCTATGACACATAAGATAAAAATGCGTATTCGTTTCGATAGAGGAACAGATAACATTTTCCCTGGTATGTATGCTAAGGTAACTATTCAAGACTAATTTTCTCTACTTTTATTGTATGATGTGAAAAGCTCACATCGTACACATCTACGTGTTCCCCTTACTTGATTCATATCAATACATCTTATCATTATTATTGTTATAATTTATATATCAAATTAAATAGGAGAAATAATATGAAAAAGTTAATACTAACGGTGGTTATTTTGAGTGGAGCATTATTTGCACAAGAGTACCTACACCCTGATAGAATGAAAAATATGCAAGCAATGGAAACGGCACTTTCTACGATACAAAAAGGGTTTCTTTATAACCAAGTTTTTGTTGTAAAAAATGGTGTAAAAGATTTAAAAGTAACAGCAAAGCATACAGAGTCTTTTATTAAAGAAGGTGTCAATAAAGAGGGTTTCAATACTTTAGTGTATGCTAGAAAACAGGCTAAAGATATTAGTGGTTTAGCAGATAAAATTTTAGTAGACTTTGAAAAAGGTGATAGATATAATGCTGCAAATGGGTATTTGCAAATCTTAAGTAAATGTCTTTCATGTCACCAAACTGTAAGATCGTGGTAAAATAAAGATACAAAGAGAGTGATATGATACTCTCTTTTATCACTCACAGTAACAGTCCTACACTTCTTCTCCATATATCTATTTAATTTATCACTTCTATAGAGTATATTGATTACAATTTATTATCTTAGAATAATAAAAGGAATGATAATGAATAAATTGATGACTACAGCCTTGGCTCTTTCTGTCTGTGTGAGTGGACTTTTGGGGGTTGAAAACACTACCGTAAGTACCGTAAAAAACAGTACCATTAACTATACGATGAAAGGCAATGTTTCTGAGGCATATGGTCTTATGATGGACAAACCTATCAAAGCATTGGGCTATCGTCTGCCTGACCCACGTAAAGGTGTTAATGATGTCTATGCAAAACAGTATGGTTCTACCACATTAGAAGTCTTAAACTTTATGACCATTGTCAATGACAAAAAAGTAAAACCACTGCTAGAGATAGACCCAAGACTTGCAGGGTTTAACCCTTTTAATCTTGTTGCGTATAAACATAAAAACAAAGATGAAATGGTTGTATCTCATTTAACAGCGTCTGTGATTATAGAGATGCTTGGTATTACCGATACTACAGTCATTACAGAATATACAAAACTTATGGATGAATTGGATGGACTTGTCTCTAAAACATTTAGCGATGCTAAAGTGAGTCATCATACCTACGAGGGTGCATTGGCAGATACTATGATGCATTTTGAAATGGTATTTGAACGTCCAGAAGATTTAGATGATTTTATAGATGAGATACAAGAAAAAGTAGAAGACACCTTTACAAAAAAAGGGTATATCATGGCAGGCTTCTTTGACTACAAACAAGGTAAACCAGATTTACTTCCATCATATGATGCTTTTTGGACATTTTCACTCTGTCACTTTCCCTACTCATACACAATTTTTGACAACGAAGGTGCTATGCCAGAAGCAGCAGTATTTGCTCCATGTACCATGTATATGTACATCAAAAAAGGTACGAACACTTTAGTCATGGGTATGCCAAGACTTGCAAACTGGTCTAAACTTTTCCCAATAAAAGATAAAAAACGTGTAGATTTCTTACAAAAGTTAGATGCGGATATTCCTGCTACATTTGAAGAGATTGGGTTTAAAGCTATTAAGAAATAGGAGGAAACAATGGCAAGTGTACTTTTACCATTAGCAAAAGGCTTTGAAGAGCTTGAAGCCGTAGGCTTGATAGACACTATGCGTAGAGGTGGCATAGAAGTACGTGTGGTCTATCTTGAAGATGAGCTACAAAAAGAGCTTGTTTTAGGTGCTAATGGCATTACTATTCAAGCGGATATGTCTATCTATAATGTCATAGTAGATGATTTTGACATGATGGTACTTCCTGGTGGATGGGGAGGTACTTACGCTTTGGCTGAAAACACAAGGGTCATTGAACTTGTTCAAGCGTTCAAAGCCAAAAAAATCATAGGGGCTATGTGTGCGGCACCTTTTGTGCTTAAAAAAGCAGGAGTACTGGGGAGTGACTATACCTGTTATCCTGGAGCCAAAGAGGAGATAGACCATCCAGGATACAGAGAAGATGTTAAAGTTGTTACCGATGGTAATGTTATGACCTCTCGTGGTCCTGGAACTGCGGTCTGCTTTGGTCTTGCTATCGTAGAACGACTTGTTGGTAAAGAGTCTATGCAGGCAGTAAAAGAGGGTATGCTTTTAGATTACTGTTAATCACTCAAATTTCAATCTTTTTTTACCTAACCTTTGCTATATTAGAACCCTAATATTTGCAAAGGTCCACTATGTCAGAAGAACCAAAATCTAAACCTCAATTTACCCATTTACATCTACACACCGAGTACTCACTCCTCGATGGTGCTAACAAGATAAAAGACCTTGCCAAAAAGATTAAAGAACAGGGTATGACTTCTGTTGCTATGACTGACCATGGTAACATGTTTGGAACGATAGATTTTTATAACACCATGCGTAAAGAGGGTATCAAACCTATCATCGGTATGGAAGCGTATGTGCATAACCAAGAAGAACTTGGTGATAAGTCTGTACGTCAGCGTTTTCACCTTTGTTTGTATGCTAAAAATGATGTGGGTTATAAAAACTTGATGTATCTCTCTTCTCAAGGGTATATCAATGGTTTTTACTACTATCCACGTATTAACTGGAACTTACTTAAAGAACATGCTGAAGGGCTTGTATGTTCAAGTGCCTGTTTACAAGGTGAGGTCAACTGGAATTTGAACCTAAGTGACCGTAACCTGAAGTTTGGTGCAAAAGGCTATGAAGAAGCCAAACGTGTGGCACTGCAATACAAAGAAGTTTTTGGAGATGACTTTTACCTAGAACTTATGCGTCATGGTATAGGTGACCAACACCGTATAGACAAACAAATCATCAAACTCTCCCAAGAGACAGGTATACGTATAGTTGCTACCAATGACACACATTATACTTTACAAAAAGATGCAGATGCACATGAAGCATTTATGTGTATCGCGATGAACAAACTTTATGATGACCCTAACCGTTTGCGTCACTCGGTACATGAGTTTTACGTCAAGTCTCCTGAACAAATGGCTGCACTTTTTGCAGATATACCTGAAGCACTAGAAGCCACACAGGAGATATCTGATAAATGTAACTTAGAGATAAAACTAGGAGACCCCACACCTCCTAACTTTAAATTCGCTAGACAAAGAGCGGCTGAGTCTAAGATAGAACTTCCTCATGCTGATGTGGAGTATTCCTTAGAAAATGACATCGTACTTTTTGTAGAAGAGTCTAAAAGGGGGCTAGAGAAACGTCTTTCTATTGTCCCTGCGGAGAAGCATCAAGAGTATAGAGACAGGTTGCAAGTAGAAATGGACATCATTAACTCTATGAAGTTTCCTGGGTATATGCTTATCGTTTGGGACTTTGTAGATGCTGCAAAACAGATGGGTATACCTGTAGGACCTGGACGTGGGTCAGCGGCAGGGTCACTCGTAGCCTTTTCATTAGAGATTACAGACATTGACCCTATGCCTTACGGGTTACTTTTTGAGAGGTTTCTTAACCCTGAGCGTATAAGTATGCCAGATATCGATATGGATTTTTGTCAAGCTCGTCGTCAAGAGATACTAGACTATGTGGTAGACAAATATGGACGTGTGAATGTAGCACAAATTATTACTTTTGGTAAGCTACTGGCTAAAGGGGTGATACGTGATGTGGCACGTGTACTTGATATGCCTTACTCTAAGGCTGACGCGATGGCGAAGCTCATTCCTGATGAACTAGGTATTGACCTTAAAGGCTCGTATGAGAAAGAGCCAAAGATTAAAGAGTTGTTAGATAGTGACCCCCAAGCAAAACGTACTTGGGAGTATGCACTTGCCCTCGAAGGGCTGAATCGTAATGCTGGTACACATGCAGCAGGTGTGGTTATCTCAAATGAACCTTTATGGCAGAAGACACCACTCTTTAAACCCACAGGATTAGATACACTAGCAACGCAGTATTCTGGTAAATATGTTGAAGATGTAGATTTAATCAAATTTGACTTCTTGGGACTTAAAACTTTGACGGTTATAGAAGAGGCACTACAACTTGTAGAGCGTCGTTATGGTAAACGTATTAACTTTGTGGAAGAGAACATTGAAGACCCCGAGGTATATCAGTACATCGGTTCAGGTGATACCTTAGGGCTTTTCCAAATAGAGTCTGCAGGTATGCAAGACCTAGCTAAAAAGCTCAAACCAAATGGTTTTGAAGATGTCATCGCGATGCTAGCCCTTTATCGTCCAGGACCT
>JAMONG010000242.1 GCA_027066595.1 Sulfurovum sp. | reverse complement strand
ATGCTGGTTTTGGACAAGCAGGAGCCTTAGAAGACATTAGTACAAAAGTTCTCAAAGAGCAGTTTGAAACCAATGTCTTTGGCCTACATGAGTGCACCCGTCAAGTTATACCCCTCATGCGAGAGCAGGGCTATGGGAAGATTATACAGCACTCCTCTGTACTGGGTCTTATTTCACTCTTTGGTAGAGGAGCATACAATGCAAGTAAATACGCCATAGAGGGTCTTAGTGACACACTAAGACTAGAACTTAAAGATACCAATATCCATATCTCTTTACTCAATACAGGACCTATTACAAGTGATTTTCGTAAAACAGCGATGAAAAAACTAGAAAAAAATGTAGAGATAGAAAACTCTGTATTTAAAGAGAAATATCTTCAAAATTTAGAGGGTAATCACAAAAAAGTACCTTTTAATGAAGAGGCTACTTCTGTGGCTTCGGTGGTACATAAAATTATTTTAGTGAAAAATCCAAAACCCCGTTATTACATTACCAAAGCTACCTATCTTTTAGGTTATCTCAAGCGACTACTTAGTACAAACATCTTAGATAAGATACTCATAAAAGTAGGCTAAGACTTATTAAGGTCTTGTCGTTTTATTACGTCCACGACTTTTAGATAAATACATTGCATTATCTGCATTTTTTATAGCTTCAGAGAGTGGAATATCTTTTTCTACAATTGATATACCTATACTCATAGTCACATTAATCATTTTATCATGATAACGAATCGGTGTATTTTCAATCTTACGACGTAATTTTTCTGCTATATTATAGGCTTCATTACTCGTTACAGTAGAAAGAAAAATAAAAAATTCTTCTCCACCCCAACGCACTGAAAAATCTTGAATTCTAATATTTTCTTTAATTACATTAGCTACAACCTGTAATACACAATCTCCTGCACTATGCCCATAGGTATCATTTATTTTTTTGAAATGATCTATATCACACATAAGAATAGCACCATATTCTGCTGATTCAATATGTTTAATATTGTAATCATATCCTCTTCTGTTATAGAGTCCTGTAAGTGGGTCTCTTCTTAAAAAAAACTCTAAATCACTCTGCATTTTTATCATTCTTTTCATCGATACTTCTCGTGTATACTGATAGAGTGCCGAAAGCATAATCGTAACAAATAAAATAAGCACAAGCCGTACTTTAAATGCATAGGTATAGGTAGTTTCTAAAAAACTACCATTCTCTACAAAAAGCATACTTGCAACAATAAGAAGAAAAAGAAAAAGTTCTGTAAGCCCTTTTTTTAACCCATGAATAAACAAAATTACAGGAGGTAAAATAAAAGACCACATAGAACCTGTTTGCTGTACACCCCCTGAATAAACAAGATAAAGCATAAGAGCAAAAAGAAAATAAAGGATAATATATGAACTAGTGGTATAGTCATCTGTTAATTTTAAATAAAGAATATTGAAAAAAAACAATCCAGCACCAGAGAGTAATATCGTACCTAAGAAAGTATTCTCTTCATAGAGACAATTAGTACCTAAAACAAGAAAAATAAAAAGAGAGATTGCACTAAAAATATAGATTAAATATACTTTGAGGGTAATCTCATAATTATATGGATTATAAAATCCACTTTTTAAATAATTAGACATCATATATATTTTTTCAATAAGCATAGTGGCTGCTCCTTAATAGTTTAAAAACTTATAAAGTGCAACCTGGCAATCTTCTTGAGACCCATGGCTTTCCGTCCATATCTCGCAATATGTTTGGCAAAAATAGTTATTATATGTATGCTTATTTTAACTAAAAACTATTATTAATAACTTAGAATTTGAATTCTAAGCACAACTAAGCTATAGTGTGCCAAATAATTTAGGAGGTAACATGGATAAAATAAAGATTGGTGTCATAACCACTAGCGATAGGGCGTCACAAGGAATCTATGAAGATATCTCTGGTGTTGCTATTATGGATACGATGAAAGAGTACCTACTCAATGAATGTGAATATGAGTATAGATGTATACCCGATGAACAAAGTCTGATAGAATCAACCCTTATAGAACTCTCACGCGAGCTAAACTGTGATCTCATAGTAACCACTGGTGGCACAGGGCCATCAATGAGAGATGTAACGACTGAAGCGACAGAAAATGTCTGTCAAAAGCTCTTACCAGGCTTTGGAGAACAAATGAGGGCAGTTAGTTTACAATATGTACCCACAGCGATTCTCTCTCGTCAAACAGCAGGCATCTGTAATGGTTCACTTATCATCAATCTTCCTGGAAAACCTAAGTCTATTAGAGAGTGTTTAGATGCAGTATTTCCTGCTGTTCCTTACTGTATTGACCTCATAGGTGGGTCATTTATGGAAGCCAATGAAGAGATTATTAAAATCTTTAGACCTAAGTCTAAATAACGTCAATACGGAGCATACTATTTAATATGAATATTCCCTTTATAGAAGAAAAACTAAATGAAATCATCAAAGAGCTAGAAATTGAGGTAATGGAGGTGCTGATGGATGAAAGCTTAGATAAAAAGCAAACCAACCTACGTATGAAGCCTCTTACTTCTACAAAAAAGATACTTACCAATGCACTAGATAGCATCAAAATGGTCGATAGACTAGGGCGTGAAGAGTTAGAGAAATAAGATGCAAAGTCTACTACTCTTAAGTCTGTTTCTTTTGACACTCATACTCTTCTTTTGGAGTATCTACAAAGCCATTAAAACCCAAGAAAACAGATACGCTTGGGGTATGTTGCCTTTTTTTCTCTTTATTGTGGGGATATTTCTCCTTTAAGGTCTTGTAGAAGTCATCCCTGCTGCTAACCATGTCTGCATACCTCCACGGTACCAGTTAAGTTTATCTGCTGGGTAACCTATCTCTATAAGGGCTTCTATCATAGCTACTGACTGAGAACACCAAGGGCCATTACAAAAGATGGTAATGGTCTTGGCTTTGGAAAAATCAAAACTCTCATCTTCCTTGATAAGCACACCTAAGATATGTAAAGCATGTTCAAATTCAAACTCAAAAGCTTCACGCTCCTTAAAATGATGAAAAGGAAGGTTAATAGCCCCTGGAATCGTTCGATAGTCAAACCAAACTTGTTTACGTCCATCTACAAGTAATAAATTATCATCTTTTTGCATATGTTTCATAAATGCCAAAACCTCCAACTCACCATAGGTAGAAACCTCTTCATGTAGATGCATAGGCAGAAGCTTTCCTGTGGTATGAACATAGGTAGACTTACATGCTTTAGGTACTTTTTCATGGGCATAGTCACCTGTCCAGACCATTGCGTTAGTGATGGGTAGTTTTTTACATACCGCATCAATCTCACGTTTTACTGTAACGGTTGAGACTTTACCTTTTGGACTTACCGTTTTGACAGCAACTCCCACATACTCAAACCCAAGTTTATCTGCCACACTGATAGAAAAACACAAAAGAGGAATAAAAAGTAATTTTTGATACATTGGCTATCCTTTTTGTTTTATAGTAACATAAAGTAGAAAAGAATAAAAGAAAGAAAAGCAGTTCACTAAAGATAATAACGAAACTGCTCCTCCATAAAAATAGAGGAGGGAGGGATAATGATAAACAGGTTAAACGTTAGCAGCGACTTTATAGGTAGGGTCATCTTCTTCATAGGCACAGAAAGGGCCTGCTGTTGTTAACATGTTTTTACAATCTTCAGAGAGGTGACGCAAGGTAAGTTTTTTACCTGCTTGTTTGTATTTTTCCGTGATGCTATCTATGGCTTCAGCACCAGAGCTGTCCATGACTCTTGCATCTTTAAAGTCTATGACTACTTCACTAGGGTCATTCTCTACATCGAACTGTTCGTTAAATGATGTTACTGAACCAAAGAAAAGAGGGCCATCAAGCTCGTAAATCTTCTTACCATCTTCCTCTCTTGTACGCGCTATAATCTTTGCATGTTCCCAAGCAAACACAAGTGCAGAGATGATAATACCCGCGATGACAGCCACAGCCAAGTCTTCAAGTACAGTAATGATAGTAACTGCTATGAGAACAAAAGCGTCTGCTTTTGGCATATGTTTAAGACGTTTGACTGAAGAGAACTCAAATGTCCCGATGCTCACCATAAACATAATCCCCACAAGTACCGCCACAGGAATAGCTGCAATCACATCTGAAAAACTCACTACTAAAATGATAAGTAACACGGCTGCTGTAAATGAAGACAAACGCCCCAGCCCACCAGAGGTGAAGTTGATGACCGATTGTCCTATCATCGCACAACCTGCCATACCACCGAAGAGTCCTGAAGTAGTGTTACCAAGTCCAAGTGCCACACATTCTGTATTTCCTGAGCCACGTTTACCACCCATCTCGTCAAGTACAGAGAGTGTAAGTAAAGACTCTATAAGCCCCACCAATGCCACGATAAGTGCTACTGGTAAGATGATAGCCATTGAAGACCATGAAAACAGTTCTGCTAAAGGCATGGTAAAACTTGGCATTGAAACTGAAGATAAATCAGCTAAATCACCCACTGTTTTAGTCGCTATATCTCCAAAGTAAACTACTAGAGTAATGAGTACAATGGCTACAAGTCCTGCCGGTACTGCCTTAGAAAGCTTAGGTAAAAACTGCATCGTAGCCATGGTAATAACAATAATGATGTACATGATGTAATTCTCTGAAAAACTAGCCTTGATGATGTCTATCCAAGAGCTATACTGCTCCACATTGGCAGGAGCGAGGAATGTAAGCTGTGCCATAGCGATAACAATTGCCAAACCATTTACAAAACCAAAGAGGGCAGGCTGTGGTACAAGACGGATAAACTTACCCATTTTCATAAGCCCTATGGCTATCTGTATGAGTCCTGCTATGATGGAAGTAAGTAGGATGTAATGTAGTACCATCATACTCAAAGCTTCTGCATCAAGCTCTGGGTACATAGACTTCACAGAAAGCCCAAGCCCCACAAAGACCACGGCTACAGAGCCAGTTGCCCCAGATATCATCCCTGGTTTACCACCTAAAATAGCTGTAATAAGCCCGATGATAAATGCCCCATAAAGTCCAACCACAGGAGAAACCCCAGCAATGAAAGAAAAGGCTATCGCTTCAGGCACAAGTGCCACTGCCACCAATGCCCCCGAGAGGACATCATTTTTAATGTTTTGTTTTGAATAGTTTTGAATGTTAAACAAGGTGTTTCCTTATACTATATATGGGTGGAATATTACCATAATAGTTTGATAACTAATCAGTCATCACTTTCCTGCTAATATAAATCGCCCAAGGTATCTGAACCACATAGGCAAACATAATAGGCAGTAACATAGACACACCAAAAGTAGTCGCGGAGAAAGTAGAGATGACCAGTGCTAACGTAAGGTAACGTGTCACACTGTGCCAAAATACTGCTCTTTCCTGTGGAGAGTTTAAGTCAAATATCCATTTGGAAACAAAGTACACACAAAGGTAAAATACAAACACTGCCACAAAAGAGATGGGAATCAGTTCTGGTTCAAAGTCATACACTTCGACAAGAAGCTGAGAACTTTGCAGACCAAAAAGGTAAAAAAGAATAATGAAAATACTCAAATGACTGATATATTTACGGTATTTGTCTATCACCGCAACCAAAGGCTTTATAAAGATGATAATACGACTTAAAATAAACGGTATCACAATTAACAGTGTAATGACTGCTTGGGTAAACCTACTGATACTAATGTCACTCTCATAGCTGATGTCAAAGTAGGGTGCAGCGTACATCGCAAAGATATGAAGCATCCACAAAGACAAAGAGATTAGAAGTAAGTTAATAAAAAGAAGTAAAAAACCTAAAGAGGTATCTGCCTTAGATTTTTTAATCCAATGCATCACCATACCCCCACCACCAAGTAAAGCAATCAGAAGTAAACCTGAGACAATACCAAAGTCACCCGTCATAAACCCTATAAGAAGAGCAAAAAAAGGCAAGAGTATGTAGTTGACCAAAAAACCTTTTAAAAGTACTATTTTATGTACCCACACTAGTTTTATATCACGCATTTCAAAGTGAAAGAGTGAGGGCATAATGAGTGTAATACCTGCAAAAAGACATATTTTTTGAGAAAAGATAAATCCATCGGTATAACTACTATAGGCAAAGCCCAATATAGCCCCCAATATCACAATAGCAATCAACTGCATTTTCTCTCCTCAATCTGTTTTTTATTATCATAACATGATTAGTGTAATTTCCCTGCTAAATATCCTGAAGAGAAGCTCCATTGCAGGTTATAGCCACCACACGGCCCATCTATGTTCATTATTTCACCACAGAAGTAGAGGTTTTTCAGTTTTTTACTCTGCATGGTGTAAGGATCTATTTCTTTTAAGTCTATCCCACCACGGGTAATCATCGCCATTTTGAAACCATCGTGACCGTTTATGGTGAGTGGTATCCAAACGAGTAGGCGTATTAGTTTGTCTCTGTTTGTACCGTTTTGTTTAGCTAAACTTAGGCTAGGGTTACATTCTGAGAGTTTACAAAGCTCCAAACTCACTGACTCAGGCAGTAGGGTAAGTAGTAATGCTAAGGTATTTTGATGAGGGTTGTTTTCTAGTTGTTTTTTAAAGTGTTGGCGTATCTGTTCTTCGTTCATGCCTTTAGTGAGGTTTGCAAGTACAGGTACTTCGTCAAACTTGGCTAAAAGTGGGGTAATCTCACGAGAAAAATCTAACACTACAGGCCCACGTATGCCACCTTTGGTAAAGATAAGATCACCCTTGGCTGAAAGTTTTTTATATTTTTTCATATCAACGTGCATAGCTACCTTTGCTATGGTGTCAGCCCTACAGTTTTCTACCCATTTCTCTTTTACTTTTAGGGGCATCATAGCAGGGTAGAGGTCTGTGACTTTATGCCCAACAGACTCTGCCATAGGGTAGCCGTCTCCCTCAGCTCCAAGTACAGGGTAACCCATACCTCCAGAAGCTATGACTACAGCATCTGCATAAAAAGTGTCTGTAGTGGTATGCACACCACTTACCTTAACCCCATCATGCTCTAAAGTTTCTACTTTTTGCCCACAAAGTACAGTTACACCCACATTTTGCATCTCTTGTGCCATAGCGTTTATGATGGTAGAAGAGGAGTGAGTGATAGGAAAAACCCTATAGCCATCAGGTGCATGACTCTCTACACCGATGTCAGAAAAG
>JAMONG010000241.1 GCA_027066595.1 Sulfurovum sp. | reverse complement strand
ACTCAAAAGCAAACACATAGACCCCATGGTACAGTGTAAAGTCATAGATAACTCCAAAAAAGTCAACACTACCCTTAGAAATATGATACAAAACAAAAAAATACGTGAAGAGTACCGCTATTTTGAACGCTTTGAAAACATCATTATGAAAGGGCATATTGATGCCTATCATACCTTTAAGGGTATGGAGAAAATCACCGACAAAAAAGAGCTCTATAAACGCATCAATCAAAAAACCAACGATAACATAGACATCGTTGCCTATGTTTCACGTAACCATATGGGCATACTACTAGATGAAGAGGTGGAAGACACCTTTTACCATGACATCTTTTTACTAGAGAGTTTTGCAAGCCATCAAGAACATGGCGTAAAAGTCTACGATGAAGCAGAAGATACAAACCACATAGACCACACAGACTTTTGGGTGCTCAATACTTCAAAATTTCCTGTGATTGTAGGAAGTCAAAGTAAGAACTTTAAAGAGGAGTGTATACTCCCTCATGGACTAAAACTCATTCAAACCCAAAAACCTTTTTGTTATGCAAGTGGCGATGTCTATTGTAAATATGAGGGAGTGCACGTACCCGTAACTGCTATAGAAAGAGTATAATAAGCATTATGAAGCGAAGATACAAAGCCCTCATCGCCATTGTCGTACCTATCGTACTTGTGACACTTCTTAAGTACACCCATGATGCCTCTTATAAATGGCTTATGGGATACATGGTTGCGGTTGCATTGGTGTTTAAAACCAGTATCATCTCTCTTTGGGTCGCAGCTCAACTTCACTTTATGAGTTTTATCGCAGGACTGACGCTCTTTCAAGGGAGTATCTTACTTGTAAAAAGATGGCTACTAGACTCCGTACTTGCTAACTGGATACAAACACACATACTAGAAAACCTCTCGGAAGGACTTAAAGAAGCCAAAGAATTTTACCTAAGACAAGACCTAAAAACAAAGTTTAAAAACATTTTTCTTTTTCTTTTTGGTGTTAGCATCTCAGGTTGGTTACTCTACGTTGTAGGCTTACTAGACAACATCGTCCTTTTTGCTGAGTTACGGCTTTTTATCGCAGGAGTATTTACTGCACTTGTGAGCTTTTTAAGTAAACTTGCAGCATGGACACTCTCTTTACTCGCTCTCTCGTGGTTAGGACCACTGCTTGAAGTGTTTGCCCTTTCATACATCTTTATACATTTAGAAAAATGGTTTGGACAAAACAACCCTCTCTCACGCTTTTTCAACTTCCTAGGAGAGAAGATAAACCAACTCCTCTACACCTTAGGCATACTCAAAGAGAGGCACATAGACCGTATGCTTTTAGAACCTATGGTAAACAAATCTAAACAAATGGGAACCCAACTCTCACAGAAAATACGACAGAAAAAAATAGAAGAAGAATTTCGTTACTTTGAGAGTTTTGAACAAATCATCATGCAAGGGCATATCGATGCCTACTACTCTTTTAAAGGCATGGAAAAAGTAACTGATAAAAAGGCTCTGTATGCTCGCATAAACAAAAAAACCAGTAACAACATAGACATTGTCGCCTACATCTCACGAGACAGCTCTGGTAAGCTTTTAAAAGAGTCTACTATCAATGACTTTCACCATGATGTTTTTTTACTTGAAAGCTTTGCAAGTCACAAAGACCATGGCGTAAAAGTCTACGATGAAGAATCAGTTAAGGAAATCGATAAAAAGCACATCACCTACCACGACTTTTGGGTACTCAACACCAGCACCTACCCCATTACCCTAAGAAGTAATTCTCAAAATTTTCAAGATGTCCAAGTAGAAGGTAACGGACTCAAACTTATTAAAACTTCTAAACCTTTCTGTTATAAACAAGGTGATGTTTTTGGAGAGTATAAAGGTATACGCGTGTCTGCCTCTGTGATAGAGAGAAGTTAAGCTTATACTGCTTGACTATTATCAAGTTGTATTTACGCATTTCAAGCTACAATAATACAATTACAAAGGAGCCATTATGCTTATAGAAAAAAAAGATGTACAACAAGTTGCAAACGCTATGATGAATATGTTACATGAAGAAGAGATAGACATTGTCAACAATTTTCATGATGCCGTTCTCGCTAAAGACATAGATAAAATCGATGAACTCTTTAAAGTGCTTCAGTACGACATAGAAGACCACTTCACCACGGAAGAAGATATGATGGAAGAGAGTGGCTTCTATGCTGCACAAATCCACAAAGCCGAACACGACACGATGCGAAAAAAAGTAAAAGACATCCAAGAACACTGGGACTTAAACAAAGACCCCTCAGCTGTACAAGAGTTCTTAGAAGGTGAGTTTAAAAAATGGATAGTGCTACACGTCGCAAGATGGGATTCAGAAACTGCGATGCATCTTGGTGATACGATGTAAATTTAATTTTTATATAAGATTATTGTTGTAAGATTATGGAAAGGGTACACAGAAACGATAGGAACTTCTTCTTCCTATCGTCTTGTGAGACTAGACTTAGTCTTTGTCTGTGTTCTTTTGCCTTTTACAATTCCTATAATTCAACCACATTAAAGTGACTTTCACGACAGAAATAACAAGTGCAAGTATAGAAATAAAATATTCCACAACATACCCTTTCATTTGAGGTAACCCTGCCTATGTTTACACATCCAAGTTACACGCCCACCCACTCAACGAAAAGAAGAACACTATCCTAGTTTCATCACAGGATACAGTAGCATTAAAACTATAAGTTAATTTATTTTGACACATTCTCATCCCATACCAAATATTCATCTAAACACTCCAATTTTTCCTTGCCTACGGCTTTTTCTAACATTGTTAGGTTCTGCTCATTATTTATTCTTTTAGAAGCCAATAACTTTTTTTCACATTCCCATGCTTGTTTGTATTTATCTAGTATTTTTTCTATTACTTTATCGGTATATTTTGTATCTTTTGGGAGCATGAGTAGTCCGTAGCTATAGACATACCAACTATTAGCTACATCAGTCGGTCTTAATCTTGAATTACACTGATAAGGATTCAAACTCATAAGACCAAGTAAAGATATATACATTTTACTTTTATCAAATGCTAAATTTAATATGCGACAATCATAAAACTCTATATTTTTAAAATTATTTAAAGTCTTTTCAAACCTTTCATTTATTAAATAAAATTCCGTATTTTTAGCGGAAAGAAAAAAACGATTGTTTCTTGTTAGCCTATTATGCTTTAAGCTCATAGTACTCATCATATTAGATTTTAGAGGAGTATTACCTACTATTCTATTTTTCTTTACATATATCAAAAATTTCGAACCTCTTAATGTCGTCGAATCACATATATAAACATAAGTACCAGTATTATACTCTTTCCATTTCTCATATACTTCTTTCACTTCATTTTTATTAAAGTTTATTTTTAGAGGTACATAATCAATTTTTCTCTTATTCTTTTCCTTATTTCTATGCTCATTTGTTTGCCTTGTATCTTCTATCTTATTATAATATTGTTTATATAAATTTGCACTATTAAAGTTATTATCAGTAGCAAATGATGTATTACATAAAGAACTTAAAATTACTATATATAAAAATATATCTTTCATCATAGCTATCGCCACACCAATATACCTTCCCTGGCAATAATACGACTTGCATCAGAACTGTTGTACCCCTCTACAAGTATAGGTGCCTCGTTATTACTAAAAGTAAAACTGATTGTTTTTACCCAAGTATCATTACTTTGTACAGCAGTCGTATAGGTATTTCCAGTATTGACATCTGTTACTCTTATAGTATCTATATATCGTGCTGAATTATTACTATCTCTATACTGGTAAGGTATGACTCCTTTTGCTTCAATTGCTGTTTGGGTTATAGGAGACATCGGTACACATACATCTTTATTGTCCAAATGACTAAGCAAGTTTTTGTTTCTTATACCATAACTCATATTTACAGCTTGGTAGCTATTGGTATCACTTGGATTTTCAACTATATCTATCATGGTAATATACATCTCAGGGTAAATCTGTTTGCCTGTGTTTTGGTCATAGAAGTAGGTAAAATCATACTTTCCATTCATGGTAAAGTTGAGTTGTTTCATATCTCCTAGCATGGTGGTTGGGGTATCTGGAAAATTAGCATCATTACTTGCTATGGATAGCATAATGTTATTATCAGACTCAAAATGTATATATCTTTCTTTACAATGTGAAATAATATCATTTACTCTTTCAACTTTAATAGTCTGTGCAGCACTATTTTGCCAGTTTCCATTTAATGCTACTGATTGTGCACTACTAGTCCAATTATTTGCCTTAATGACTGGATTTGAATTTCTAAAATTAAGTGTCTTTTGTGCCTGACTATTGATAAGTAATGTATCTTTCTTTATAGCTGTAGCATACTGATAGTATAAAAGTTTTGTTTCTATTCTTTTTTCATTCCCTACACCAGTAGGTGTTCCAAAATCACAGTTTAACTGATATGAAACATTTGTAAAGTTTATAAATCCTATAGAATCCAAATCTGCATTATTAATAAAATAGTTCTTAAAACTATGTGTAAAGTCCGTACAGTGTCCCTCAAGCATCTCAAAGAATAATCCATTTACATAATTTTCATATTTACCTGTATCTGAATCCAATAATAATCCTCCACCTAAAATAGGTGGAATTGTAGCCTTATTATATGGTTCAAAAAACTTATATGCATAAAAATCATTATTAAGGGTATAGTCTTCAAACCATGTAGCTGTAGCTTCTTTATACCAATCTCTTGTATCATAAAAAAAGTCTTTTGGCATTTTATTATATTGACTATGATGAAAATATTCATGAGCAATTGTTCCGCTAACATCTCTTTCAATATTATAATCTTTATTCAAATATAAACTAGCAATAGGTATTAATTTAATATCTGAAAACAAACCTGCACGTATATATAATTTAGGCTCTGAACTTGTATACCCGCTATAATTCATTTTTTCAAAAATAATTGCAATTTTAGGAGTATATGGCATACTCAATAAGTCCAAATGATTTTGTGCATCCATAAGCCATTCTGCAATATTCTCAATATCCAAAGGAAATAAATTAGATTGTATATAATCATAAATTTTAAGTACAAAATTTGGTTTATTTACAAAAGTACAAGTTTGATTATTCAAATCAACCAAAGTACCATAGTATGATGCAGGACTACACGTCACACCACTACTAAGAGCTTTTGCTTTTTTACTTTTTGCAGTAGCCCTATAAGACTTTTGTACCTGTTGTCCAGATACAACTTTTGTAAATGCAACAACCCCCGCAAATTCCTCCGTATCCAACACATAAACAGGCTCACTCAGCGTTCCATTGAAGTCATAATCATAATCCACACGTCTCCAGTTACCTTGCCCATAGTAACTCTTAGTATGAAAAGAGAGAAGTTCATCGTTAGTTACAAGCCCTTGAAGTGGCAGTATCACCTGCACTTTTTTACCTATGTTTCCTTTTATTAGTAATGCTTCACCCACTACCGACTCACCTTCTCTAAACACAGGTGTATCAGAAGTAGCTAAACCATAAAGTCTGTAGTCTGATAGTACTGCATCACCCATAGACTTTATCTGCAAGCCATTTAAAGTAGAATTGGCATCAGCTATGGTAAGTATGCCATTTGAAATAGTACTGTTTAATACTCTTGGTGCAGCCACATGAAGAGAAAAACTTAACGTTTTAGTCAGCAAAGTACCATCGCTAACCGTAAGCGTTACACTCTTGTCTGTACCCTCATCACCAAGTGCTGGAGTCCATAGCAGTCTTGCATTTTCTGCATCAAGCGTCATACCATTTGGTGCTGTATCTAGTACCACAGTTATATTGGCTTCATTATCTCCAACATAAGCCATATTCACAGGGATAGACATATTAAATTCACTATAGACTATCTTATCAATTGGTTCAAACAACAGTAACTGATGAGAGACTATAGAGACTTGTTCTAGCATTTTTCCATTGTAACTACTGTCACTACTTACAGTAGGCTCAAACACTATCTCTGTACTGCTACTAGGGTTGAGTATATCTACAGTTATTACTTGATTTTTATACCAGTTATCTGGGGTAAAGGTCATAGTATTTGTAGTAGGTTTAGCGACAGTTTCATCTGCACTACTGTAACCTATAGTCACATTACTATCAGGCTTGTGTGTTAGTGCTATAGTAAATGAGACTTGACTACTCGTACCTACCAATGGAGTAACTATAAACCCATCATTACTCACGACTACTGGTATATCGTTGGCATCTAGTGGGTCAGAACCAAAGGCTATCTCATCAGCATCACTGTAGCCATCATTGTCATCATCCAAGTCTGCATTATTGCCTATGCCATCTCCATCGGTATCTATACTTTCGCTTGGATTTAAAGGAAAGGCATCGCTACCATTGAGAACACCATCCCCATCTATATCGTCATCTAGTGTATCAATAACGCCATCACAATCAAGGTCAGGTTCAGTAATACTAGCATCATAGATAGGTATAACCACTACTAACCCATCGGTAGGCATAGGAAACCACTTGGCACAGCTGTTTGCATACCCAAAAGTACTTGTAAGCACAAAAACAAATGAGAGGACTAAAGCTTTAATCGCCCCCCCCTAAACTAGTAAATTCTTTTGACATAATATTCCCTTTATATTTAAGATATAAGAATATTATAGTATAAGTTTTTAAAATTTAAAAAATGCTCACATTCTCTAAAACTTTAAAATAGTTGAGAGAAAAAGTATTAACGTATTACGTTTTTTGTACCTTATTAATCAACTCACGCAACCTTTTCTTATCTATCTGCACCGATTTATCGCCATTCTTTTTCGCATAGAGTTTACGTACCATTTCTTCTATTTCAGTATCTTCACCCATGTGTCCGTAGAGGATTTTAAGGGCTTCTGACTCTTTGTATGGTTTTTGTTTTTTAGTAGGAATGAAACGTAGCCCATACATAAACACTGCACCTAGTACAAAAGCAAGAGCGAGCATCCACCATGCCACACGTTCTACCTCTACCTTTTTTTCTACGATGACCTCTTTGGTTTCTACCTTTTGTGGTGTGTTGGTTTGTACTACGCCGTGTGAGGTAGCAGTTGTTGGTGTACTGCTAGGTTTGGCATCTTTTATCTTTATATCAAACGCTTGGACTTTAAG
>JAMONG010000240.1 GCA_027066595.1 Sulfurovum sp. | reverse complement strand
ATTCATACCAGGCGTGTTAACATCTAAAAGTAGCAAATCATATTTACTTTCATAAAGCTTCTCTTGGGCTTCATAACCATCATATACAGCGATAACTTCATGTCCTTGTTCTGTTAAAAACTCTGTCACCGTTTCATTCAGGTTAGCGTCATCTTCTAAAAGTAATATTTTTGCCACAACTATCCATTTTTCATTTTATTATATATACTGCTTCGCCCAAGAGAGAAGCTGTTCAGGAGGGAGTGCACCAGAAACTCTGTCTACCTCTTTTCCATTTTTAAAGACTATCATCGTTGGAATACTCTGTATACCATACTGACCACCAAGGGCTTGTTGTTCTTCGGTATTGACCTTTATGAACTGTGCCTGTAGGGGTAAAGCAAGAGCTGTTTGTTCAAAGGCAGGTGCCATCTGTAAACATGGACCACACCATGGTGCCCAGAAGTCCACAATAAGTGGTATCTCTGAATTGGCTAAAAACAGACCAAGTTTATGGGCATCCACACTCACAGGTTTTGAATCAAGCAACGAATTTTTACACTCGCCACAGTTGGCTTTTGCATAAGATTCCTTTTTGGGAATACGATTTACTTTAAGACAATGAGGACAAACAACATTTACATTCATATTAAATCTCCTATATTTTTAGTTACTTTTATTATAGACAAATAAAGTAAATAAAGTTAAACCTATCGTCTGTAAGGTACTTTTGCTGAGGGGGTCTTTTTAGAAGTTTTGTCTAAGTGTACATCTTGATCATCAAAAAAGATATCTGCTTTAAAAGATTTAACCACACGTCTTTTCTCTACACCTCCTAGAAAAAATGCTTCATCTACACGTACATTCCATGCATCAAAGGTACGCATCACCCTCTCAAACGTACCAAAGTCTCGTGCAGTGATGAGTGAGGTACGAATAGGAGCTTTTTCCATAGGGAACTTTTTTTGTATTTTTGAGATTACTTTGAGCAGTTTGGCAAAAGGTCCTTTGGGTAGAGGGTTTTTGGCATTTTTTTTCTCATGCTTGATGAATGCTTCAAGACCATGTTTTTGGTATATCTTTTCAGATGCATCAGAAAACAAAACAGCATCACCATCAAAAGCAATGTGTACATCTTTTCGTTTACCATTTTTTTTATATTTTTTAGGGATGATTCTTGCAGCGGCTATACCTACATTAATCGCTTCTTGAACATCACTCTCATGTACAGAAAGAAACAAGTCTACATCAAATGCCTTTAGGTAGTTTGAGATAGGAGTCCCCGCCGTCCACCCTGCTCTTTCAACATCAAGACCATAGTGTTCTATAGAATTTTTGATGCGAAGTCCAGTTGCCGCATTGTTACGAGAGAGTATGATAACCTCTATGAGTTTATTGTCAAAATGTCTGTTAATACGCAGTATGTTTTTAACAAAATCAAACGCCGCACCACGTTTAAGTAGCTTGTTTTCATTTTTAATTTGATATTTATAGTACTTCTTTAACCCTTTTTTCTCAAACATTTTGTTTTCATCTTCCAAATCAAACAAAGCACGAGAAGAGATAGCAATCACCAGTTTCTTTTTTAAATCATACGCCATAGACATCCTTTAATTGTATTTTAGTCTATTTAACTTATAATGCAGAAAATATTTTAAAGGCATATCACAATGGATTCACTTTTTGTCTACGGAACGCTCATGCAAAACTGCCCAAATGGGCATGTGCTAGAAAATATAGTAGGTAAATTTGTCCCTGCTACAGTCAAAGGTGAACTCATAGGTGCTGGATGGTCAGCTTCTATGGGTTACCCTGGTATTAAGTTAGACAGCCATGGTGACACGGTTCATGGTTTTATATTTTACTCTCACAATTTAGAAGACAATTGGGAGTACCTAGACACATTTGAGGGTGAAGAGTTTGTACGTACTGCCGTGACGGTAGAACGGTACGATGAACTTGATGTTGATACATATATCTATACATTAAAAAACAACAAAGAAGAGTTGGAGGAGTAAACGTGAGTAGTCAAACAATGATAATACTATTAGCAATAATATTTGTGGGGTATGTGATTATAAGTTATAGAAAGCTTATCTGGCAACATCATATGCTCGAAAAGTTATCTACAGAGGCAAAAACAGAAAATACAGATAAACTTCGTAGAGAACATAATGCCATCGTGAGAAACTATAATCATACACTTGATGGCTTTATAGGTAAGCGATTAGCCAAAAAATTAAAGTATACAAAAAAAGAAATTATCGAAAAAATATGACAATTTGCCATATTTTTAAATTTATGGTCTTTTTTCTATTATAATCCCACTATGTACCAGAAAAAGAAAGAAAGACTCTATATTTCAGAGCTATTAGACAACCCTGCTGTAGCATACCCTGCCTATTATACATTAAGCCTTTCTATGCATAAAAATGAGATGCTTCACACTGCACTCATCGCCTTACATAGTTTTGATTTTACCTATTATGAAATTGCCAAAACCTATGATGACATCTTTGCTATGCTTCATTCTGGTA
This sequence comes from Sulfurovum sp., assembly GCA_027066595.1. Lineage (GTDB taxonomy): Bacteria > Campylobacterota > Campylobacteria > Campylobacterales > Sulfurovaceae > Sulfurovum. The sequence continues at coordinate 4,669 of JAMONG010000240.1, read as the reverse complement.
TTTTTCCTATTTACAAAGAAAAATATATTATAGGCTACTTTGGCAATAAAATGATGTATCTAGAGTCCAATGGATGGAAGGGTATGCCTGTAACAGAAGAGTTATTTAAGATGGAAAATTGGCTGGTTTGTTAAGAGAAAAAAGAGAAAGTTAAATAATTTTAACAAATTATTGTTATAAGCTTAACTTTTAAGACTAATTTTATCTTAATTGGTTATACTTCGCTCATATCTTAGGTACGGTAAGTATTTTTATTCTTCCTCCTTTTAGAAAACATTGTTGTCTCGGCTACCAACGAACACAATCTCCCCCACTTTCGTACCTAAGATAAACATCTCTCCTTTTTATCTATAATAGTTTCTACGATTATTATTTCTATCATAATGTCTTTGGTCTTTTCTATCTGTACGTCTTACATCACGATTGGTATCCCGTCTTGATTGTCTTGTTGTTGTATTGTTTCTATTATAATGACGTCCATTATTTAAATCTCTGTTATTTCTATTGCTTCTATAGTGTTGACGGCTATTGTATTGATTTCTATTTTGATAGTATCCATATCTACCTACACGTGCATTATAGCGTCTACCATTGTGGTATCTATATCCACCATGATAATAATGTCCTGTTCTAAACCTATTTCCTCCATAGTAGTAAAACCCATTTGTAAATTGCCCACCATAAAAATACCTACCTCTATAAAAATAATAGGGGCGATCATAATAATATGGATAGTCAAAAACTGAAGTTGCAGCTACACCAACAGCAGCACCTGTAACAAATGCTTGATTGTGTGGTACACATGCTGTAAACAATAATGCGGATGAAAATAGAGACACAATACCTAGTTTTTTCAATTTTTTATTTATCATATTCAATTCCTTTTGTGCTATTTCTCTCATAGTATAACAGAAATGTGAAATGATTGTGTATAAGATTATTTAATGGGTTCACCACGTAAAATGTCTAGTACATTGGTAGCATAACAGCCTTTTGGCAGTACAAAAGAGAGTTCATAGTGTGCTTTCTCCTCCACATAGTTCTTTGTTACTTCAGTCACTTGTACCCAAGCATAACGTCTTGCACCATTAAGGTTTACGTCTTCTACAAAAGAAGCTTCTATGAGTCCTGCTGTACTTTGGGCTAGTTTTGTCTTTTTACCTGGGAGTAGCCCTGCAGGGGCTATGTCTTTACGCTCAAAACGTTTGGCTTCTTCTTCTAAATCTTCTACATTAAAAAGCCTACCATAGGGGTAGTGCATCATCACATCACCCTCTACTAACTTAAAGAAGTTTGGCTGTGCTTTTGTTCCTTTGAGTGAACCCTCAGGGAGGTTCATCACTTGTTCAGTTTCCCTCTCAGAAAACTTCTCTAGTAAAAGGTTAAGTTCCATACGCTTTGAGAGCCAGTTGTTAAAGAGGTAAGACTGATAAGAACCCATAAGAAACTCTTTGGTCTTACGGTCACGCATTTTGAGCGTACCCTCTATGAGTTTTTTACCATCTTCCCAGTTGTTACCATCTGTTCCAAAACGTTGGTTACCAAAGTAGTTAGGTACACCATTTTTCTTTATCCATTTGAGTACGGAGTCTAGTTTGTCTTTTTGAACACCTAGTACCTTCTTAAGACGTATATTAAAACGGTTTCCCCTTAAGTGTCCTACGCGTATCTTGTTGTTATGACGTACAGTTGAAAGTATCTTTATCTTGTCATGTGTAAAAGCTTTAATCTTCTCTTCATGTATCGCCATCACTGAGATGTACTGTATGGTCATGGCATGTTTGTCTTTAAGCCCAGCATATCCCATGTCACGTCTACGTATGCCTACATGGTTAGAGATGGCATCGAGCATTTCCCATGTGGTCAACTCTTTCTTACGTACCTGCAATACCAGATGCTCACCCTCTCCTGTAAATTCATAAAGAGGTATCTCTTCAACGGTAAAGTCTCGTGCAGAGGAGTTAAAAACAAATTCATTTTTGACGTTGAGTGGGTAGATGGGTTTCATAAGGCTCTTTCTTGCGTAAAATAATGATAGTATTTTAGCTAAAAAATGTATAATCGCAGTAATTAGAATAAGGTTAAGCATTTGAAATTTGAAAACAAAAAACTCCTCATCTTTGATTTGGATGGAACACTCATCAACTCTGCACTGGACTTGGCACTTGCAGTCAACTATATGTTGAAACAGCTGGATAAAGAGACTTTCTCTGAAGAGATTATCCATGAGTGGGTAGGTAATGGAGCATTAACCCTTGTAAGCCGTGCTTTGAGCAGTAACAGAACTGTAGATGAGAACCTAGATGATGCCTATGTACAAAAAGCACTTAAAATCTTTTTAGATTACTATGAACAAAACCTTTGTAATGCGACTGTACCCTACCCACATGTTATAAGTACACTTCAGGCATTACAAAAGAAGTATAAATTAGCCATCGTTACGAACAAACCCTATGCTTTTGTTGACCCTATACTGCAAACGTTAGAGATGGATGGACTTTTTAAACTCATACTTGGTGGAGACTCCCTAAGCAAAAAGAAACCCCACCCTATGCCACTCATCTATGTTACAGAACATCTGGGCGTGAGTATAGAGAACTCTGTTATGATAGGAGACTCGAAAAATGACATCTTAGCAGCCAATGCTTGTGCCATGCACTCTATAGGTGTGACATATGGTTATAATTATGGTGAAGATATTGGGGTGCATAACCCTACTGTAATATTAGATGATTTTAAAGATTTATTGGAGTATCTGTAGGGTGTTGTACCCTTACAACACCTAATTGAATTTATATACAATAGATATTAAATATTCTTATAAGATTTGAATTGTTGGTGTTGTCGGAGACAACACCCTACGTGAAAGGAAAATGATTGTCTGAAAACAAAGCAAAAATAGCCATCATCGGTGGAGGGGTAGCAGGAGCAAGTGCTGCTCTATACTTTGGTCAACTTGGCTTAGATGTAACACTCTTTGAAAAAGAACCTAGTTTAGTCTCAGGCCCTCCATTTTGTCATCTACATGCAGGAGGTAACCTCTACCGTGAAATATCTGATGCACAGTGCATCACACTTCTCAAACAGTCTATAGACTTTTTACGTTTCTACCCCTACATTGTAGACTATCGTCCTACCGTGATAGTCTTACCAAAAAGTGACAAGGGTACACCTGAAGACTTACTCCCTAGACTAGACTTACTTACACGTGAGTATGAAGCCCTCATCAAAAAAGATAAAAAGAATGAAGTCTTAGGAGAGAGTAAAAACTACTACAAAGCCTACAGCAAAGAAGAGGTAGAAACCCTTAAAGCCAAAAATACAGTACAAACACCAAGTAACTGTGTTGAGTGGATGATACCTGTGGCTAAAAACATAGACCTAGACAAGGTACAGTTTCCTCTCATTATGGTACAAGAGTATGGGCTTAATCTCTTTAGACTCGCTGCTGGTACTGCACTTGGCTTAGAAAGTTTAGAGTCTGTCACATTGCACACTTCAAGCATCGTACATAATGTGCAGAAAAACTGTGACACAGAGGGTTGGGTAGTCTCTTTTGTACAAGAAGACAAAAGCCAGCAAGAAAACTTTGACTACCTCATAAACGCAGCAGGTTTTCGTACAGGGAAGATAGATGACTTCATCGGTGCACCTTGTGAGGCGATGGTAGAGTTTAAAGCCGCCTATGTCAGCCAATGGAACGACTATAATAATACAAAGTTCCCTGAAATCATCTTTCATGGAGAACGTGGTACACCACAAGGTATGGGGCAGTTTACACCCTACCCTCAGGGTTATTTTCAGCTGCATGGTATGACCAAAGAGATAACACTCTACGACAAAGGGCTAGTCTCAAACTCTCTTGTCAGTTGCCAGCCAAAACTAGGACAAAAGTTCATAGAAAAGATAGAAAATGACTGGAAAGAAGAAGAGACTCTCACCCGAACCAACGCCGCTATACAACACCTCTCTCAATATATTCCAACTTTTTCAACTGCAAAAGTAGGCTCAAAACCTCTTTTTGGTGCACAACAAATTCCTGGAGATGACCCTACTTTACGTGTGGCAGAAGTCTCATTTCCTAAAGAGCATTATGCACGTTGTGAAATAGTAAAAGTCTCTTCCGTACTGGATATGATAGATGCCATCGCTTCAGAGTTCGTTACCTTAGGATATATAGATAAAGCCTCTTTAGGTGTACGACATTTTAATACACATATAAAAGCAGAGGAAGAAACACTCTCTAAAAGAGCTTCACAGATTGCCAAAGAACGTAATTACCCTACTTCTTTAGCCACTCAGACCATGCCAAAAAGGGTGATGTAATGCAAAATATAAAAGTCCGCCTTACCAAACGTCGTAACATAGCACTCTTTGTTTTATTACTGATTGGCATACTCTCACTCATCTATGACCACTACTTTACACTCACCCCACCTAGCTACATCGATGCAAAGTACCACATGCCTTTGGTCTATTTTCTCATAGGCTATAAAGTCATTGAGTTAGGTATTTTTTATATGATATTTTATAAAAAGCACTACTTGAAAGTACTTGCAGAGGAATATAAAGTAACCTGTTTAGAGAAGTTTGAAAAGAAAGCAAAGAAGTTCTTTTTTTTAGTACCACAAGGCTCTATTGTCTTTGGTATACTCTCATACAAACTTTC
>JAMONG010000239.1 GCA_027066595.1 Sulfurovum sp. | reverse complement strand
GAGCTTCCTGTAAACATCTATGATTTAGGTCTTATCTATAATATAGACGTACACACAGACGAAGTAAGCATGATGAAAAAAGCAAAAATCACCATGACCCTAACTTCTGCTACCTGTTCTTTTTCACAAGTCATTATAGACTTAGTAAAAAGCATTGCTGCACGTCAAGAAGGTCTTGAAGAGATAGATGTAGAAATCGTATTTGACCCACCATGGGGACAAGACAGCATGACTGATGATGCTAAATTGGCGATGGGGTTACTCTAACCCCTAATCACGCAAAATATAACGGTGCAAACGTCGATATCGACGTTACTCACATACGTATGACAAATCAAGCGTATCGAACCCATCTTCTATTGTCCATAGTGTTTGACAAAATTGTTGGTCAAACCTTTACAAATAAATTTATCAAAGAGAAAACTATTATTTTTACATCTACTATTTCCCTGTGACTTATTTAGTCTTCTAATTTTTTTTTACTAATTGTTGTTTTAGTTTTTAATTCTTCTTTTATTTTTCCAAAAAATAATGTTGAACCAAAACCATAACCTTCCGTTTCAACAAAAATAGTTTTATTTTCATCTACTCTTGTCTGAGGATATGCTGTGTACCAATGACCATCCGAACCCATTCCATATATATCAACCGTATGAAAGGGAACATCCTTATCTCCTAAATCATAAGCAGGAATATTTATTTTATATCTCTTATCTTTCCATGGTATCAATTCAAGTCCTCTTATATTAAAAACACAAGATTGAATTTTAATATTATTACGAATTTGATAAAAATCACTTTCAACTTTTTGTATAACAAATTTTTCTAATAAATACTCATAACCATCAGGTATAGTTATATTAAATGTTGAACTATGATAGCCTTTAAAGTCAATAACACCATCAAAATTGCACTCTTCTGAACTAGGTATTGTAATGGTATTATTTTTAATAACTATTTTCATAGGAGCAGATAATTTTGCAACGGTTACTTCAAATCTAAAAGTATCTTTTATTCCAAACTCATCACTTACTTCTAAAACTATTTCATAGCTTTTACCTTCATCTGTTGTTTTTGGTGTCCATACAATCTCATTTTTATCAAAAACCATTCCATCAGGATTTTTGATAAGTTTAAATTTTATATTGTTTATATTATTTTTATAATAATTGATTTTTATAGGTATTCTATATTCATTATAAGGTACATAAAGTAAATCAGTCTTTGGTTTAATAATTTTTAAAAATATTTTATTAATAGATACATCATCAGGATTTAATCCATTATAATTTAAATCATCACTTATAATGGGTGAAGTAATAATTTTATACTCTTCTTCACTATCTCCTGTAAGATATATACGCTTACGCGTATTCCAATTCTTTGGAGTAAAAGTTACACTTTTACCTATCTCTTCAACATCAAAGATATCTCCTTTATTTTTGTCTGAAGATTTTAAAATAAAAGTTACATTAGAAGTAGGTTTACTAGATAATCTTATATCAAAGTAGCCATCTTCTATTTGACCTATAACTACTCTATACTTAGAATATACTATTACTTTTCTTTCAATATTAGCTTTATTCCCACTACTATCTATAGCAGAATATTTTATAACTGATGTTCCTACTTTTGATGTATTTACCTCACTGCTTATAATAGCTGTTAAATTTTCATCAACATTATCATAAACCATTGCTCCTTCTTCAAAATATTTTGAATCTTGCTCAATTTCTATATTATCTTTTCCAAAAAGTTTAATTTTTGGAGCAATTGTATCTAAAGGTTTAATAACCTCCACCACCCTCACAACATTCGCTTCATTTCCTGCACTATCGGTTGCAGAGTAAGTCACCGTGTAACTTCCTACAGTTGAAGTATCTACTGTGCCACTTATGATTACAGATACATTCCCCTCTACATCATCTACTGCAGTAGCTCCTAGCTCTGTGTAGACAGCATTTTGCTCTAAAGTGATAGTTGCTGCACCATTTAATACTATTGCTGGAGATGTGGTATCTACTACTTCAGTACCATTACTATCATTGGTAGTAGTATTACTCTCTATAACAGTTGTACTATTCTCCTCTACTATCGTATCTTCATCACTGTTTACACTCTCTTGTGTTGTAGTCTCTATCGTGTTGGTTTGTGTTGTTTGGGTTACTTCTGTAGTGTTGGTACTATCATCTGTGTTGCTTGTCGTAGCAGTCGGTACAGTTATGGTACTCTCTGTACTATCATCTATAGTCTCTGTCATAGGAACAGACACAGCAGTACTGTTTGTCTCTTCATCGTTTGTTTTTGTGTTACATGCACTTAACATGAGTGTTATAGTCATTGCCAGTAGTAGCTTTGGTAGTCTTTTCATATTCTTCTCCCTTTGAAGCATCAATAGTCAATAATTAAAACAGCATTCTTTTCCCAGATTTTTGTGTTACTTATTGTAGTAAGAGTCTCTTAAGTTTACAGATAACTATAAAAGTAGCCTGTCCCTTTTTTACTTTTTTATGTACTTCAAGAAGGTCTTGAAGAGATAGACGTAGAAATCGTATTTGACCCACCATGGGGACAAGACAGCATGACTGATGATGCTAAGTTAGCGATGGGGTTACTCTAGTCCCTGCACAAAGAGACTTAATGAGAAGCCTATTGTTTCGTAGGTGTGACCGTGTCACACGACATAAAAAAGCTAAAATATTGAAAACATAACATTTAATTGTTTATATATTTGGGTATTGACGTGTGACATGGTCACACCTACAGTGCTAGCATAATCTCTAAAAGAAATATCTTATTTCTTCTCTTCCATATCTGGTAAATGACATATCATTTCCTCATAACTTTTATACTTATTTAATGCCTTTACCACAACGTCTAAAGGCTCTTCAAAATTCCCTTCTACGTCATACTCATTTTCACCTAATACAAAAGCCAACTGTTCATGTGGTGGTGTAAATTGTGCATCAACACCCTCTTTATTACCGCGGACATCCACTCTATACCACCCATATTTTTTAATATGTATCCAATTAAGCCCATGTAAACAGTAAATGTCAGGTTTATACTCTGAACATGACAGACGTTGGTAGCCAAAGCCTGTATGTATGCCATTTGTCCGTAGAAGTGCTGCAAGGAGGTGAGACTTAGCATAACACCATCCTGTACCATATTTGAGTACATCTGAGGCTTTACACGTAGTAATATCATCTTTATAGTCACCAGAGTGATGTATGTTATCTCTCACCCATTCATAACAATTTTTGGCTATGGCTTCATCGTCATTACTCCCAAATGAAAGTTCTTTCGCTAATGCTTGGATGTGTTCATCGTGGTAGTCTATGATGTTAGTGGCTTCGAGGTATTTTTTCATCATGATATCCTAATAAAATAGATGATTGCAAATTGACATACTTTTTGTTATTATCAAAATGCAATACTGATTTCAATATTTCATATACGCTAATAGCTAGTTATTTAACAACTCATCAAGCTTATCTAAAACATCCAGTCCTTTCTGCTTATCACCTTTTTTAGCTCTAGCTTCAAAACGTACTTTAGCATCAAACTGAGCCAATGCAACTGTGGCAAACTCATCAAAAAGCTTGTTTAGGCTTAGCCCTTGGTCTTTTGCGTATTGTTTTAGGCGTGCATGTTTACTATCTGGTATTCTTAGTGTAATGGTACTCATGAAATCTCCTTTATAAATGTTTCTGGTGTAGTTACTTTATAGTTAAATGACAACTCAGCATCACTAAAATCTTTTAGATTATAGGTGAGTATATACTTAGCTCCACTCGCTACTGCAAGCTCTACTATGAAGTTGTCATCTTCATCTTTTAAGTTGGGTCGCCAACTATAATAAATCTCATTCCATGTACAAGTAGCTAGATACGCATCTAGTAAGATATTTTGTTCTTCTACGCTTAATGGAGTGAGTGATTGTATTTTCTTACGGCTCATCACTGCTTCATGCTCACAAAAAAGTGCCTCTGACATTTGAGGTAGTATATTCCCCTGTAGTGCCAAACGCAACAGCTCTCGTGCTTTACTATTTTTCTGTATAAGTGCAGATATCCATACACTTGTATCTATAACAACTTTCATAAGTTATGATAGCATATTTGATGGCATATTGCAAATATACCCACAAATAGCTATAATCACACCCATGAATACCCTACCCATCACCCACGTCATACCAGAAGTAAAAGAAAAATTACGCCAACACAACAGACTCATACTCCAAGCACCTCCAGGTGCAGGTAAAACGACTGCTCTACCCCTAGCACTACTAGATGAACCGTGGCTAGAGGGAAAAACCATCATTATGTTAGAGCCTAGACGGCTTGCTGTACGGATGTCTGCCTTGCGTATGGCAGAGATGTTGGGTGAAAAAGTAGGTGAACGTGTGGGGTACCAGATAAAAATGGACTCACAGTACTCTAAAAAGACTAAGATACTCATAGTCACAGAGGGTATACTCACACGTAAGCTTCAAGCTGACCCAAGCTTAGAAGATGTAGCACTTATCATCTTTGATGAGTTTCATGAACGTTCACTCCATGCTGACCTCTCTTTGGCTCTTGCCTTAGAGTCACAGGCAGTACTTCGTGAAGACTTAAAACTACTTATAATGTCTGCAACACTAAATACCTCTGCCCTATCAGGTTTACTAGACAATGCACCTATTGTAGAGAGTGCGGGACGTGCTTACCCTGTAGAGCGTATCTACCTAGATGTCACAACCCCACAGCCAAAACCTAAAGGGCTACCTTCTTATGTTGCTAGGTTAGTACTCAAATGCTTAGCAGAAGATGAGGGGAACATCTTAGTTTTTTTAGCAGGCGTACGGCAGATAAAAGAGGTGGAGAAACTACTGCTTGAAGCGAATCTACACGATGTCTACATAGCCACACTCTATGGAAACCTAAGTAAACAAGCACAAGACCAAGCCATAAAAGCACCACCTAATGGAAAAAGAAAAGTGGTTCTTAGTACTAACATCGCCCAAACATCGCTTACCATAGAGGGCATCAAAATAGTCATCGACTCAGGTGTGCAAAATGTCTCTGTCTTTAACCCTTTTTCTGGCATGAACAAGTTAGAATCCCAGTTTATCTCTGAAGACTCTGCCATTCAAAGAGCAGGACGTGCAGGACGGCTTAGTGCTGGTAAAGCCTACCACCTTTGGCATAAGTCTAAGATACTCCTCAAACATGACAGCCCTGAGATACTCTCTGCAGACCTTTGCCAACTGGTACTTGAACTTGCCCTTTGGGGATGTGATGATGTTCGTAGCCTTTCATGGCTAGATACACCACCTATGACAGCAGTACATCATGCTAAAACACTACTCACAGAGCTAGGAGCGTTAAACAAAGAGGGAGACATTACACTTCATGGCAAAGCTATGAGTAGCTATGGACTACACCCACGCTTGGCACACATGATGCTAAAAGCCAAAGCACTTTGTCTTTCCTATGAGGCATCACTCCTAGCTGTACTCATTACAGAAAAAGAGATACTTAGCAACAGTTATGCTAACGCCGATTTACGTGAACGGGTGCAAATACTCCATGATGTGGCACAAAAGAAAAATGTAAATAATAGATTTGTAAATATTAAACAATGCAACTATCTACTAGCCAATGCCAAACGTATAGAAAATACCCAAGCCAAAAAGATAAATACCCAACTGCTAGGCGTACTCTTAGCTTTTGCATATCCAGACCGTGTGGCACAGCTACGCCATACCAATGGAAGTACCTACTTGTTGAGTAATGGTAAAGGAGCATACCTGCACAGTGAAGACACCCTTTTTAATAGCTCATACCTTGTCATAAGTGACTTAGATGCTAAAAGTAGCAATGCTAACATCTACAAAGCACTTAGTCTTAGTCTTGGGCAGATAGAGGAGTATTTTGAGATTACAACTATAGAGAGAGTCACATGGAATGAAGAACAAGCACGTGTAGAAGTACGCAAAGTAGAGATGTTAGGCAAACTTACTTTAAAAGAGATGCAACTCAAAACTACAGATAATCCTGAAATAACAGAAGTCCTTTTAGACGAAATAGAAGCGATGGGGTTAGAGGTTTTACGATGGAGTAAAGAGGCAACAAGACTTAAAGAACGTGTAAACTTTTTGCACCACCATGACAAAAGTTTCCCTGATTTTTCAAATGAGTATTTAGAAGAGAACTTAGAGGTGTGGTTAGCACCTTACCTCACAAATATGAGCACCCTAAAAGCGGTACAAAACCTAGACCTACACAATATCTTACTAGGAGAGCTAATCTACGAACAAACCCACAAGCTAAACACCCTAGCCCCAGCCAAACTTAAAGTAGCTTCTGGTTCACATATAGCCATAGATTACAGTAATCCTAAGCAACCTATATTGGCTGTACGGCTACAAGAGATGTTTGGTACACAAGAGACCCCTAGCATACTAAACGGAAAAGTAAAGCTCATGCTACACTTGCTCTCACCAGCCTCACGTCCTATGCAAATGACACAAGATTTAGAGAGCTTTTGGGCAAATACTTATGATGAAGTGAAGAAAGAGTTACGAGGGAAGTATAAGAAGCACTATTGGCCTGATGATCCTTTAGAAGCACAGGCAACAAGTAGAACTAAAAAAAGGTAGTATATACAGAAGAATTTTTAGCCTACTTTTAGCTTAGCTCGCTAAAGTAGGCAAATAATCTCCTAAAAGGAAACAGTATGGATTTAGATAAAAAAAATGAATATGGCATAAAAGTAGCCATGTTTATAGAGAACCCTAAATATATGGGAACAATCTCTGATGAAGAAGCAAAAGAACTTGATGCTACCGTTTTTAGTTTTGAGTATGGAAGTGAAAAAGCTGGGTATATGCTTACACTTCACTGGGCCATTAATACACATGAAGATACGATTAAACTGGCAAAGTATAGCTATGAGGGTGTGATGTCTGGAATTGCCGTAAACCACATGCTGGCACTTATCTCAACCAATAAAACAATGCCAGAGATGGAAAGTCTTACTTATGCTGCGTTAGAGCGTCTGCTTCGTGATAACCCTAGTGTAGAAGCATTACCTGCAAATGAGTCGTATGCTGTCACTTTTGCACTAGAGGCAGTAAAGCTTGCAGTCAAAGAGTACATTAAAGCACCTCTAAACCATGAAGAATCAACCATTCCTTGTGATGAAAGTCCACTAAGCATCGCTGCTATTAAGCGTACCATTGCGGAACATAACATCGAAACACTCGAAAATGCTGAAAAC
>JAMONG010000238.1 GCA_027066595.1 Sulfurovum sp. | reverse complement strand
CCAAAAGACGCATAGATGCTGTAACACATGAAGTTATTTTCAACATCGCCTAACTGATAAGACATAATACTCGTTAAAAATGCATAGTTATCAAAACGGTTGTCTTTGACTCTAGTGTCAATTTGAAGCCCACCTTTACCTAAGAAACTAAGTGCTTCTGCAGAGATACCTTCAAAACTCTCATCTTCCAAGCCCAGCGTAATGGCAGTAACCTCAAAGATATCCATATCACCAGCTAAATTATCAAGACGTTCCCATACTTTTGGGTACTTCTTTTTATAATTCCCTACAAGTCTGTCTGAGCCCTCTCTAAGTGTACGTATTTTCTCCCATAGATTATCAGACTCAAAAGGTATGGCAGGTACAGCGTTGATAACTTGTTTTCCATTGTAGTAAAGGAAGTTTAATGTCCCATCAAAATGCACACCGATAGCTTTTTGCCCTACTTTATAGTGTTCTGCAAGTACTGACATCATAGAAGCTTTATACTGTTCAAATCTATATTCATTAGAGTGTCCACTCTCAAAGTCTTCACCTTCTAAAACATAAATCTCTTGAGTATCAACCGAGTCAAACACCTCTAATGTATCTATAATATTTTTATCTTCTACTTTTACACAAGCCAAATCATGTGCAATAGTCACTCTATTTTTATTGCCCTGTATTTGTGTAGGATATAAAATACGTTCACCCGATACAAAAAGTTTCGTATCTTGGTTTATAAATATTTTTGTATCTTTTTGTGCACTAATAGGCATATCAAAGTCTACTAAAAAGTCTGCCTTTTCATTGGCATCACACTCAAAGTATGCGATGTACTCCAAACCTACAGAGATCACTTCACGAGCTAAAAGCATCGTCATGCCATCATCAGGGTACTTCACTAAAACAGATGAGCCATAAAGTCTCTTCATCTCATCACTTTTGGTAGCCACTCTAAGCAGTGGACGTTCTATGCTTAGTAAGGCATTGAACTCTTGTTCTACCATCATGAGGTGCTCATTAAAACCACTTGCACTTGCCATCAGAAGTGTAGAAAGAGTCACATGCTCTTTCCTTCCTTCTTCACTTTTAGGGTTAAAAAACTTTCTGTACCCATGTGCTGTTTTCATAAGTACCGTTTTGCCTGCTGTTACAGCTCTACCACTCACTTCAAAAAGCTTTCTAAAATCACCTTTATTTAGAGCCAAGTGCTCACTCTCTTTGTCTAACATACGAATGGCTATACCACACTCTATACATGAAATGAGTGGATACTCTTTACGTAAAGCACTCTTTTTTGACTCCTCTACACAGTCTGTACAAGGCGTTAAAAACTTCATAGTAGTGTTTGCCCGTTCAAAGGGGTACTTCGTAAGAAATGGATGTTGTGTCCCACAATGGTTACATGACGTAAATGGGTAGTAATACCTACGTGAACTAACATCAAACATCTCTTTTTGACAGGTAGGACAAGGTGCAAGGTTTAAGGGTAGGTTGGTTTTACTTACAGGCATGAGTGTCGGTTTATCATCAGAAAAATAATGTTTACCTTTACCTAAAAAAAGCGAAGCAGGTATCACCTCTTCAAGGCCCAGTAAAAACGTTTCTAACTTTTCATCATCCTTATTAAAAGTCATGATTATTTTATCTATAGTTTGAAGTACGTCTACTTCTATCTGTTCTTGTATGGCATACGCTCTGATAAGCTCTGCAATGTAGTTTTTAGACGAAGAGAATGCTATCTCAAAGATAAAATACATAAGTGTTCCTTGTTGCGGTATCTTGTTTACTACACAGCCAGGATGAAGTAATGTTTCTATGCAAATTTAGGAGGTATGCATGTTAAAGTGTTGAATCAAATCTTAACTAAAAAAGAGTCTATCCCTTGCACTCTGGCTGTGTACTAAACAATAATATCATACTATATACACTACTCAACTCTCAGCAAAAGGTAGACCTGTTTTTAAATCAAGGTGGAAAAGGTAAAGTTTTTGGTGAAGCAAAAACTTTCAAACCTACCTAGCTGAGTACTATATATATTAAACCAATGCTTTCATATCATTAAAGTCAGATACTTTTGGGTTAGCATACCCCATAATAATACTTTCAAATGAAACATTTTTTTCTTTCTTTTTAAGGGCTATACCAGCGTTCCCTAACTCATTTATCGTGACCTCTACAAGTGTTGGCATATGTGCTAGTGCTTCTTGCGTCATACCATTTTTCACCTCTATGATGTCATGAGGAACCATAGTGATGAGTTGGACTTCTCCCATATCTTCATGAAAAGAGCATATCTCTATCATCATGGTTATCTCTACTTCATTGGCTGTTTTTCGTGTGGCACTTTCGTTTGCCATCACTTCATCTGCATTTTCAGATACTATCGTACCCACTGGCCCTTCTTTAGACCCAGTTCCCACTACGATAATTTTGTCGTATTCTTGATAGTAAGTCATCAAAGTAAACCCTAAAGTACCACCCTCAACTATAGTAAGTTTAGGATGTACTTCATAATTCTCTTCAATATACTTAACCAAGTATGCACCAAGCCCTTCATCGTGAAACATAATGTTTCCTATACCGATGAGTGCTATTTTTTCATATACCAACTATTCTGACCTTTAGATAAAGAAGACTAGGCTTCTTTATCTTCCTTTACAAATTTACTTCCACCAACAACGATGGCAATGTCACCCTCTTTCCAAAAAATGGTTCTCCATACTTGGTAATAGATGTGAAACACAACCCATACGATAATCAACCACATTGTAATATGATGAGAAATACGTACATCCATAATATTGGTACCTGTAGCTGTTGAGCCTATGAACCATGAACTTACAGGAAGTGTCCAGTCAGTTACAAGATGTAACATCGCTGGCCACCATGCCCCAATACTACTAATACCTGATCCAAGTCCATGTACATACATTTGTAAACCTGTAAAAAGCATCCAAAATAGGAGTAAGTGGAAAATCAAAAAGTAAACACTGTTAAAACTATCGCTATGTGTTGAGTCGAAGTTCTTTGTACGGTTGAGTGTCAATAGATTAACAACCACTTGTCCAAACTCTTTGATATTTTTTCCTGTAGGTATCACCTTTTTCCATGGTTTCTCAAAACGAGAGAAAAAGAAAAGGTATGCTACGATAATAGACGTCACATCAAAAATAATCGCAACAATAAAATGTCCCCATCTGTTCCATGCCATGACATACTTATCTACTGCATCTTCAGCCATCAATGTCTGATAGTATGGTGCAGCGATATAGAGTCCTGTGGCAACTGCTACTATCATAGAGACCACATTGACCCAGTGGATAATACGCATCGCTGGTGTCATACGTTTGACTTGTTTGTATCCTGCTTTACTAGACATAGTATCCCCCTTAGAATGCACAGGTAGGGTCGACTTTATAGACAGCCAACTCCTTACCTTTTGTATCTACCACATGCACTGCACAAGCAATACATGGGTCAAAGCTATGAATCGTTCGTATGATTTCCAAAGGCTCTTCAGGATTAGCAACAATCGTACCGATAAGAGAGCCTTCATATGCACCTATCTCACCATTTGGTCCACGAGGGCCTGCATTCCATGTACTTGGTACAATGGCTTGGAAGTTTTCTACCTTACCCTCTTTGATTCTAATCCAATGACCCAATGCTCCTCTTGGTGCTTCGGCCATACCTCTACCTTTACTGTCGGCTGCTACGGTGTCAAAGTCAAAATCTGTCCAAGTGCTCAAATCACCAGAAGCTGCATTTTTAGCCAACTCGTCTATCCACTCTACCATCGCATCACATATCATCTCTGTCTCGATTGCCCTTGCAGCTGTTCTCCCTACTGTAGAGAAAAGCACTGTCAAGGGAAGACCTGAACGCTTTAAGAAATTTCCTGCATATTTTTTGGTACGTTCATCCCCTGCAACATATCCAACCACAATACGAGCAAGAGGACCTACCTCTACTTTACGCCCATCATAAAGTGGAGACTTAATCCATGAGTACTTCTCATCTGTTTTAAGGTAAGCATAGCCATCATCTTTTTTCTCTAATCCAGTATATTTTGGAATTGTTGTACCATCATAAGGGTGTTCAGGAGCACCTGTACCCTCAAACCATGAGTGTGTTACATCTTCAGTTATCTTAGCTTCATCAAGTTCAATCACTTTAGAAATATCACCATCAAGTACCACACCTCTTTTAAAGAATGTCTCTGCACTATAGAACCCTGTATCATCTAATCTAAAGTCACCATAAGTCATATAAGACAAGATACCTCCACCTGCTCCACCTACACCTTTACCTAAAGTACCTTTGTGGTTTGTAGCATGGAAAGATTGGTCTGCATCGGTTGCTTCTTTAGCATACGCAGTTCCTGCCATATAAATATCTGGTAAATATGCACCCTTTACAAAATCATTGGTATCTACTAAAAGTTGTTTAAAGAGTGCTAAACGTGCAGGGTTTTGTATATCCTGCACACAAGTTACACCACCCACTACCAATGATTGTGGATGTGGGTTCTTCCCACCAAGAATAGCTTGCATTTTAGCCATATCTCTTTGAATATCAAGTGCTTTAAGGTAATGTGCTACACCAATGAGATTTTGCTCTGGTGTGAGCTGATAACTCTTATTACCCCAATATCCATTACCAAAGATACCTAAACGTCCCTCTTTAACAAATTTGATAATACGGTCTTGTACTGCTTTAAACTCTGCTACACCAGAGATAGAGGGTTTATGTCCTGCAACATCTGCCCATTTTTGAGCCTCTTTTGCTGTTGCTTCAGGGTCCGCTTTGGTTGAAGAGACGATATCAACAAAATCCAGTGCATGAAGATGATAAAAATGCACCAAGTGATCATGTGCATAGAGTGCACCCTGAATAAGGTTTCTTACCAAACGTGCATTTTTAGGAATGGTAATATCAAAAGCATCTTCTACTGCTTCGATACTTCTTTGGTAATGTGTACCTGTACATACCCCACAAATACGCATAGTCATCAGACCTACATCTCTAGGGTCTCTGCCTTTTACAATGGTCTCAATCCCTCTAAACATCGTAGAAGAGGAGAACGCATCAATAATTCTATTGTTAGAGTCAATCACTGCCTCAATTCTAAGATGCCCTTCGATTCTGGTAATAGGGTCAACAATAATATGTTTGTTCCCATTTGCATCTGTCTTATGGAAATTTCCATCTGCACCATGTACTGCAGCTGCTGTTTCTGTAGTTTCTGTTCCGCCACCCGTTACTTGGGCTTCGGCTTGTTCATTCATTTCTGGCATTATGCTTCTCCTTCATCTTCTTTTTTGCCTGCAATCGCACTTGCAGCCGCATGGATACCTATACCGATACCAGCAGCCGTTAGTAACCCTAAACCAAACTCATCAACGGTCTTTTCAACCCCACCTGTAGGTGCTTTAATGTTGGCATTTGCCATAGGTCTTTCATAGGCGTATTTGTCCCAAAAGTCTGGCTCAGAACACCCGATACACCCACGCCCAACACCAATAGGCCAGTTCACTCCTTCGTTATAACGAATGATAGAACAGTTATTAAAGGTCATAGGACCTTTACATCCTACTTTGTAGAGACAGAAGTTGTTTTTCGCACCTTCATCGCCCCACTCTTCTACATATTCACCTGCATCAAAGTGTGCACGTCTCTCACAGTTATCATGGATACGATACCCAAAGGCAAATTTAGGACGTAAAAGTGAGTCAAGTTCAGGAATAGTCCCTGTAAGTACAAAGTGTAAGATAACCCCCACCATGTTCGATGGGTTTGCAGGACAGGCAGGAATGTTGATAATTGGCTTACCTTTAATCACATCCATTACACCTACAGCATCTGTAGGGTTCGGAGCAGCTGCAGGTATACCACCAAATGTCGCACAAGATCCAACCGCTACCACGGCTGCTGCACCTTTGGCTGCACGGTGCAGGTGATCTACAAATGTTTCACCTTTTGCACCTATCGTTCCATATTGACCGTTAAGTCCTAGTGGTACTGCACCTTCAACAAAAAGAAGATACTTTCCTTTGAAGTGCTCCATCGCTTCATCCATTTGCTTCTCAGCTTGATGACCAGAAGCAGCTTGGAGTGTTTCATGAAACTCTAATGAAATAATATCAAGAACAATCTCATCTATCTGAGGTCCATCTGAACGTAAAAGTGCTTCAGAGTTACCTGCACAGTCAGAAAGTTCTACCCAAATAACAGGTACTCTGTTCATCAGTACAGCAGCTTCTGCTACAAGTGGGGTAAATGACGCAGGAAGCATGAGCATCGCAGTGGTTGCAGATGCCCACTTAAGAAAATCACGTCTTTCTAACCCTTGTTCCTCTACACTCTCCATAAAATCCATTCTATTATTGAGTGGTTCAAGTTCTCTTAACTCTTCTATTCTTTTCTGGCAAGATGCGTACAATTCATCATAATATGCATCACCTTTATTGGTGTCTACCTTAGCACTTTCAGCCGTAAAAAGTTTTTTTACGGATTCTTCTTTATCTATACTCATTCTACTCTCCTCTTTTTAGTGTTCCAGAATTCTGATTGAATACTCGTTCACTATGATAAGAAAAGTAAACTTAAATAAAAATGAATGTGTATTCAATTATGGAAATTCATAGAAAAACTATTGATTTATAAACATAAGTTTATTTTATAAAAAAAGATTACTGTGTTGTACAGACAGAACAGACATCAAAAGTACGAAAAATAAATGTTGCTTCTTCTATGCTTTTTGACCCTACCATCGCTTCTATCGCGATGCCTTGCTCTTCTTTGGTGCCATGACTTAAATTCCACTGTGTAGGCGTGATAATCTCATAGTTAGAAATAGCCCCATTTTTAACAGTTGTTTTGTGTATCAGTGACCCTCTCGCAGCTTCCACTACCCCCGTACCTTCAAAATCCTGAGGCAATCCATGAGCTACTAACGTCACAGAAGGTTCGTCTAGTCTAAGATTTTTCAAAAGTGCTTTTGCGTAGTCAAGTAGCTGTGCCACTTCATGTACACGTGCAAATACCCGCGTAAGCAATGAATCTTTATAACGCTTATGCAAATTTTTCACGATAGGGGTTTTAGCCACCATCCCACGTGCTAAAGGTCCTACTTCATAGAGTCTTTCTTTGTAGGTTACTGCTTTAGCTACCGTACCCTCTTGTAATGACTCTAACACATACCGTACATCCACGCTAGAGACATTGGTCACTATCGATTTTCCTGCTTTTGAGAGTATACAATCACCAAAAACAATGAATCTGTCATGGCTTTGCCCAATCTCAGCCATATCATTGCTTCCTAAAAGATGTAAAAGCTTTCCGAAGTCACCC
>JAMONG010000237.1 GCA_027066595.1 Sulfurovum sp. | reverse complement strand
ATTACGGCACACCCCCAAGACTATAATGAATTGGAACACTTTATAGAAACACTAAAGTTTAAAGTCCCTGAAGCATCTAAAATCAAACTCTTAGACCAAAAAGAACTCACCGCACTCGAACCAGACCTATCACAACATGCAAAAGCCTTTTTTATCCCGCAAGAGGGACAGGTAGATGCACAGCGTTTTATGAAAGCATCGAGTGATTATCTGTTAGCACATGCAAATGTAACATGGCATCATGAGACACAGGTGAAAGAGGTTTCACAAGGGAAAGTAACGTATGCGGGTAATGTACAGTTGTTTGACTGGGTATTTGATGCACGAGGTTTAGGTGCGAGTGAACAAGTAGAAAATTTACGTGGGGTACGTGGTGAAGTACTGTGGTTAGATGCTCCTGAAGTGAACATTAGTAGACCTACACGTATGCTACACCCACGCTATAAAATCTACATCGTTCCAAGAGAGAATAACAGGTACGTGATAGGTGCAACTGAGATAGAAAGTGAAGATAAAAGTCCTATCTCTGTACGTTCAAGTTTAGAGTTACTCTCTGCTGTTTATAGTATGCATTCAGGTTTTGCAGAAGCACGTATAGTAAAGAGTTTGACAAATTGCCGTCCAACACTTAGAGACAATTTACCTAAGATAGAACACGAAGAAAAAATAACACGTATTAATGGGCTTTACCGACATGGGTATTTATTGGCCCCTGCGATAGTCGAAGAAGCAATTAATGGAGGAGTTTTAAAATGATAGAAGTGATAGTAAATGGAACGCGAACGAGCATACCAAATGGTTTGACTGTAAAAGAAACGATAAAAGCTTTAGAGTATAAAGGTAAAGGTTTTTCCCTTGCACTTAATGGTACATTTGTAGCTATAGCGACCTATGAAACAACTATGGTGAAAGATAATGATAGCTTAGAGATACTTGCTCCTGTTCAGGGTGGATGATTTTGTTTAGTAAATTGCCCTATTTCTTAATTGTGGCGTTGTTCTCTTTCATTTTTTTTAGAAAAAAACGAAACAAAGTTAGCAAATGCGGTTTACGAAGTAAAAACTTCTTTAGTAAAAAAATCGTCCTTCCTCTCAAATCGCTTTGCTTACAAGGGTGTTCGGAAGGACAAGGCACGCATTCGCGTGATTTAAAAGGAGTATGTTATGAATGATGATACATGGAAAATAGGGGGGAAGATTTTATCTAGTCGTCTTCTCAT
The DNA here is from genome assembly GCA_027066595.1 of Sulfurovum sp. Taxonomy (GTDB): domain Bacteria; phylum Campylobacterota; class Campylobacteria; order Campylobacterales; family Sulfurovaceae; genus Sulfurovum. Next base: position 6,295 of record JAMONG010000237.1, on the reverse strand, counting down.
TGGGTCTGCACTCTATCCAAGCCCTGCGAATATGGAAGATGCGATTAAAATTTCAAAAGCCCAGATAGTTACCGTCTCTTTACGTCGTCAGGCTGCAGGAGATACGCACTCCAAAGGGGGCAATCAGTTTTGGGATATTATCAAGTCTTTAGAGATAGAAGTACTTCCAAATACAGCAGGTTCTCACTCTGCCAAAGAGGCTATCACCACTGCACGGATGGCACGTGAAGTCTTTGGGACAAACTGGGTAAAACTAGAAGTCATTGGTGATCAGTACAACTTGCAACCAGACCCTTTTGAGACAGTCAAAGCGGCTGAAGTACTCATAAAAGAGGGATTTGAAGTCTTTCCCTATACTACTGATGATTTAGTTGTAGCCAAGCGTTTAGCTGATGTTGGGTGTAAGATACTTATGCCTTGGGGGTCTATGATAGGGTCAGGTAAAGGGCTGATGAACCCAGATAATCTTACAGCGATACGTAAACAGTTCCCCGACTTACAACTTGTGGTGGATGCAGGTATAGGTAAACCCTCTCATGCCACGCAAGCGATGGAGCTTGGGTACGATGGTGTGCTACTTAACTCTGCCATAGCTTTAGCACAAGATCCAGTAAAAATGGCAGATGCTTTTAGGGTAGCAGTGGAGGCTGGACGTTTAGGATACGAAGCAGGAACTATGAAAGAACGTGCGTTCGCTTCTCCCTCTACTCCTACCATAGGAACACCTTTTTGGCATCAGTTTGATTAATACTTTTAAATAGGAGTAAAATACTCTTATTTAAGCATAATTAAAACTAATTTTATGTATAACCTACTTATCAATCTCTCGGGGTGCTTAACAGCTGAGACAACCCGTCGAACTTGAACTGGATAATTCCAGCGTAGGGAAGAGATATGTATGCTTAGTTTTGCTTTGTAATACACTTCTTTTCTCTTTTTAGATGATAATAAAAGGGATAACATGACATCAAAATTTTTAACACTATCAATACTCGCTTCTTCAGCACTTATAAGTACACCAACATTTGCAGAAGAGATTACACTTGACCCTATCGTGGTTGGGGCTGATTTTAGAGAGAAAAAACTCTCTGAGACAACCACTTCAGTAGCAGTCGTAGGTGAAGAACTTCTTTATGACAAGTCTTCACAGACTTTTGTTGAGACTATCGCACAAGTGCCTAACGTAAACTTTAGCTCAGGTGGTTCAAAACCACGCCATATACAGATACGTGGTATCGGTGAACGTAGTCAATTTTCTACACCTATTAACCCTTCTGTAGGGATTATGATGGATGGGATAGACTTTTCACAGTCTGTTTTGGGTGTCACGATGTTTGATATCAAACAAATAGAGGTACTTAAAGGCCCACAAGGTACTACTTTTGGTGCGAATGGACTGGCAGGGGTGGTAAACATTACAAGTAATGAACCAACAGAAGAGCTAGAAGGTCACCTTGAAGCAACTGTAGGTAACTACAATACCAAAGCGTATGGAGCAGCACTGAGTGGAGCATTGATTAAAGATGTTTTAGAAGCCAGAGCTTCTGTGTATAAAAACACCTCTGATGGCTATATGAAAAATGTCTTTTTAAACCGTGAAGATACACAAAATATCGATGAACTTACAGCAAAGTTAGCTTTACGTTGGTATGCAGCAGATAATCATACGGTTGATTTTAATTTTGTGCATGTCAATGTAGACAATGGTTATGATGGATTTACTTTTGATAACTCTAGAAATACCACTTCAGATGAGCCAGGACGAGACACACAAAAAACCAATGCTTTTGCACTAAAGTCAACCTATCAGCTTACTCCTGCGATGCACCTTGTGAGTACACTAAGCCACAGTCAATCAGACTTGACATACTCTTATGATGAAGATTGGTCTTATGTGGGAGCATTTGATGAGAGTCTTTTCCCGTATAGCTCTTTTGATGAGTATGCAAGAGACAGAAAACAGACAGATGTAGATGTACGTCTTATCTCCGATGTGGATGGGCGTATCTTCTCTTCTACGACTGACTGGACAGTAGGTGCGTATTATAGAGACTATCAAGAGAGTCTTGTAAGAAACTATACGTACCTTGATGCACCATTTAACAGTGAGTATGCCACGATAAATAAAGCCATTTATGGGCAATTAGACACAGCACTTAATGATAAATTGACCTTGGTTACAGGATTAAGAGTAGAGGCTTGGGATGCAGAGTATGATGACTCTTATGCAGTTTCTATAGACACTGATGAGGTACTTGTAGGGGGAAAAGTGGGGCTTAACTATGAAGCTGCACAAAATCGTCTCTACTATGCATATATCTCAAAAGGATACAAACCAGGGGGTGTCAATGCAGACAATACCCTAAGTCCTGAAGCCAAAGAGTATAAAACTGAAAACCTTTGGAACTTAGAAGTAGGAATGAACTCAAATCATTTTAACAATACACTCATCAACCGTCTCAACCTTTTTTATGGGAAAAGACAAGACCAACAAGTAAAAAGTTCTGTAGTGACACCTCGTGCGGATGGGAGTACAAGTTTTGTAGACTATCTAGCAAATGCGGCTGAAGGAACATACTATGGTCTTGAGTCTCAACTAGACTGGTACCCAAATGAGAATTTACACCTTTACACAAGTCTTGGACTACTTAAAGCGAAGTTTGATGAGTATGTAGATCCAAATCCAAGTGCGATAGATGTTAATGGTAGAGCACCTGCACAATCTCCTGAATATCAGTACAACATTGGGTTTGATGTGACTTTCTGGGATGGGTTTATCTTTAAAGCAAATGTTGAGGGTAAAGATGCATTTTACTTCTCAAACAGACATAATGAAAAGTCTGAAGCCTATACACTTGTAAACTCTAGTTTAGAGTACACCAATGGTTCTTGGTCAGCGGTAGTATGGGTAAGAAACATTGCAGATACTGAGTACTACACTAGAGGGTTCGGTACATTTGGAAATAACCCTGGTAACGGATATGAGACAGAGCTTTACACACAACTTGGAACGCCAAGAACAGCTGGCTTAACCGTTTCTTACGACTTTTAGTAGGTATCAATATATTTCATAGCTTATGCTATTAGGTGTTGTACTGGTACAACACCCTACGATTAAGGTATAATTTCTTATGTTAAAAATAATTCAATATCTCCTACTGGCTACAGTCATGATAATGGCTACAGAAAAACCCACTCTTACCATCTATACCTATGATGCTTTCGCTGCTTCATGGGGACCAGCCCCTAAAATAAAAGAGGCTTTTGAAAAAGAGCATCACTGTAACGTGAAGTTTGTAGGACTCTCTTCTTCCATAGGAGCTTTACGTAAGATACAACTAGAGGGAAAACGTACCAAAGCGGACATACTCTTGGGACTAGATACAAGCATTGCACAAGTGGCTAAAAAGACAGGGCTTTTCATGCCTCATGAACTTAACACTACTAAGCTAGATCTACCTGTACCTTATACGGATGATACTTTCACTCCTTTTGACTACAGTTTTTTTGCCTTTGTCTATGATGAAAATAAACTTAAAAATGTTCCTACTTCATTTGAAGCTTTGATCAAAATGCCAAAAGACTTCAAAATCGTCATACAAGACCCACGTTCTTCCACAGCAGGCTTAGGTTTACTTCTTTGGGTCAAGTCTGTGTATGGTGACAAAGCAGGGGAGTACTGGAAGCGTTTAGCCCCACACATACTTACCATAACCAAAGGCTGGTCAGAAGCCTATGGACTCTTTCTAAAAGGTGAGGCAGATATGGTTCTAAGTTACACCACTTCACCAGCCTATCACATAGTAGAAGAGAGTAAGAGTAACATCAAAGTAGCAGATTTCAAAGAGGGGCATTACGGACAAGTAGAAGTAGCAGCAGTACTTAAAAGTTCTAAACACCAAGACTTGGCTAAACAGTTTTTAGCTTTTATGCACACCAAAACCTTTGCTGACATCATCCCTACAGCTAACTGGGCATACCCTGTAGTTAAGGGTGTAAAGCTACATGAGGCTTTTGACTCTTTACACAGACCAAAGCAGATGATACTTATGGATGGTCTAACAGTAGAAGCACAAAGAAAAGCCATTGTCGATGAATGGCTTGAAGCGATAGCGAAGTAGCGATGTTAAAAGGGTTAGCAAGATTTAAAAGTGCAGTGTTACCAGGTACTTTTATCTCATTTTCTTTACTTGGTTTTGCCTTTCTTCTTTTTTTTACCCTCTACACTTCCCAAGATGGAAACTTATTTTCAGAGTTAGATAGCCGTATTTATGGACTACTCAAATTTACACTCTACCAAGCCTTTTTATCTACCATACTTTCATTACTCGTAGGTGTACTTCTTGCATGGGCATTGGCACATCAGAGTCACTTTAGAGGGCGTTCACTTTTAGTAGCACTTTTCTCTTCATCTTTGGTATTGCCTACACTCATCGTAGTCTTCGGGCTTATAGGTATTTTTGGACGGAGTGGCTACTTAAATCAAATAAGTATGTTTTTATTTGATATTTCTTTTGGCTCGTACCTTTACGGTTTAGGTGGCATACTTTTAGCCCATGTCTATCTTAATGCCTCTTTTGCTTCTCGTGCATTACTGCATAGTTTTGAGTCCATTCCTAAGGAGAAGTATAAATTAGCTAAAAGTCTGGGTTTTTCTGTATGGCAACGTTTTTTGTACGTGGAGTATCCTGCATTAAAGTCTACACTGCTTAGCATAGGTTCAACGATATTTCTTCTTTGTTTTACCTCATTTGCAGTAGTACTTCTTTTAGGAGGTTCACCCTCTTACAACACACTTGAAGTTGCTATCTATGAAGCCGTGAAGTTAGACTTTGACATAGGCATGGCACTAAAACTAGCACTTATTCAGTTAAGCATATCAGCAGTGCTTGTGATACTCTCTTCAGGATTCAGGGTAGATGTAGCCAATCTAAAAACAGGTCATACCCTCATCTTATGGAAAGAGTCTAAAGTTTTAAGGGGTATTCAGTGGAGTATCATTGGCGTTTTTACACTCTTTTTTGTTTTGCCTTTGTTGGTGATAGTGCTTGATGGTATAGGGGCAGATTTTGGACGCATATTGCAAGAGCCGTTGTTTATCAAGTCTTTTATTACCTCTGTATCTTTAGCAACGGTGTCAAGTATACTCACTGTTATCATCGCAGTGCTATTAAGTAATGCAAGACGAAACTTTACTCTTTCTACGCGTTTGGCTCACAAGCCTTTGGCTAAACTTTTAGATGGTATGATAGCTTTTTCTGGCAATCTCTATTTGGCTATCCCCTCACTGGTACTAGGCTTAGGGTTTTTTCTTATGTATCAAAACTCTGATGGTTCAGAGTTTTTATGGTCAACAGCAGCACTACTTACTGCCAATGTCTTGATGTCTTTACCTTTTGCACTTTCTGTACTGACTCCTGCCATGCATAAAACAGCACAACGGTATGACAAGTTGTCTTTTTCTTTAGGACTCACTACCGTACAACGATGGATTTATGTTGAGTACCCTTACCTCAAGTCTTCTCTAGGGTATGTCTTTGCTTTGGCATTTTGTTTTTCTCTAGGAGATTTAGGTATCATAGCACTCTTTGGGTCTGATGACTTTAGTACACTGCCTTGGTACTTATATCAGCTAATGGGGTCGTATAGGACTACAGATGCAGCAGGGGTTGCATTTGTGCTTATGGTGCTTGTTTTGTCTGTGTTTATTTTTGTACCTAGGTTATTTCAAAGTAATATTGAAAAAAAATAAAATAATAATATTGGCGATAGCCTAGCTATAATAAACCTTGTCGTTCCGAACGCCCTTGAAAGAGAAGCGATTCGAGAGGAACGACGCTTTTTTTGCTTCGTTTTTTTCTAAAAAAAATGACGAGAACAACAACGCCTCGATATAGATATGAGGAAATTGGAAAAAAGAAATAATATTTAGGAGTAAAGTTGCTTAATATTACAAACTTACAGTACCAGTACAAAGGTGCAGATGATGTATATACCTATGACCTAGAAGTACAACCAAGCGAAATAGTAGCCATCCTCGGTCAAAGTGGTTCAGGTAAATCAACTTTGTTAGACATCACAGCGGGCTTCATAGAACCTAGTTCTGGTTCTATCAAATTAGATGAGCAAGAGCTATTACCTCTAAGTGTAGAAAAACGCCCCATTACTATACTCTTTCAAAGCCATAACCTTTTCGAGCACCTTACTGTGCAAAAGAACATACTACTAGGTGTAAATAAAGCTTTAAAAGACAGCATAGAAGAAGTAGAAAAAGTGAAAGCTATATTGAAAGAGG
>JAMONG010000236.1 GCA_027066595.1 Sulfurovum sp. | reverse complement strand
TATGATTAAGTTTTATTTTTAAAAAGAGTTTATGGTATTCTGTGTAGATTAAACTATGTTCAATTTTCATTTAGAGATACCTTGAGATAATTATCTCATAATACTTAATATTTTGTTAAATACAAGTCAAATTTTTTAAGTGTATGAGTATGCTGCATCCCAAAAGTTGGACACAAGATCACAGATTTAAATTCCTAAATAGTAAAATATAGAAACAGGAGATTAAATATGGCAAAAAGAGGTGAAAGCGTCAGTGCAGAGTTTAAATTTAAAGTTGTACTAGAAGCATTAAGAGAAGAGAGTAGTTTGGCAGAGATTGCATCCAAATATGATGTAACCAGTAAAAGTATACAGAACTGGAAAAAAGAGTTTATAGAAAATGGTAAGTCAATTTTTAATAAAACAAAAGAGTTAAAAAACCAGAAAAATGCACTTAATGAGAAAGATGAGTATATAGAAGAGTTACATGGCACTGTAGGAGAGCTTACAGTACAGCTAAATTGGTTAAAAAAAAAGTCAACACAATTGGAGCTAATGTCAGGGAGAAAAAAATGATAGTAGAGCCCAAAAATAAAAAGATAACAATCATGACACAATGTGAACTTTTAGGACTAAGCAGATCAACATACTATCATACACCAACAAACAAAGAGTATGATGATAAACTCATTGACGAAATACTAAAAATTCAAGAAGAGACACCATTTTATGGATATAGGAAAGTTACAAAAGAGTTGCAAAATAGAGGTTTTAATATAGGAAGAAAAAGTATTAAAAAGCTAAGAAAGATGTTAGGCTTAAAAACAATCTATAGAGCACCAAAGACTACAGATAGGAACTACAGTCATAAGGTTTTTCCATATCTCTTAAGAGAGTTAGAGATAAACAAAGTAAATCAAGTTTGGTCAACAGATATTACCTATATACCAACACCAAAAGGATTTATCTATCTAACAGCCATAATTGATTGGTATAGTAAAAAGGTACTCTCATATAGAGTATCTAACTCTATGGATAAAACATTTTGCATAGAGACTTTAAATGAAGCACTTTCTCTTTATCCTAAACCAGACATATTTAATACAGATCAAGGGAGTCAGTATACAAGTATAGAGTTTACAAATATACTCAAACAAAATCAAATCAAAATATCTATGGATGGCAAAGGAAGAGCTACTGACAATATAGCAATCGAAAGATTCTGGAGAACAATAAAATATGAGGAGCTTTATATCAATGAGTACAAAAATGTCAAAGAGATTAAAAAAGCTATCACTGAGTTTATAGAATTTTACAATAAAAGGAGATTGCATAGTACATTAGATTATGATACACCTGATAAAGTTTATTATCAAGGTTTGAAAAATGAAGAGGCACAGTTGGCACATAATTTACAAAGATTAAGTGTTTAATTTATAGAATTAGGGAATTATAATTTGTTTTTGGTGTTTGATGATTGGGGTGCAGTGTATATGGATTTGTGTGAGGTTGATTTTTTTCTGGTTT
>JAMONG010000235.1 GCA_027066595.1 Sulfurovum sp. | reverse complement strand
CCAATGTTTTTGGCTCTAGTGTGGCATGTTTGTCTAATGCACGGGCAGCAGAGATAGCATAGTTACCCCCTGAACCAATGGCGGCTATCTTGCCATCTTGTGGTTCTACGACATCTCCTGTTCCTGTGAGGATAAAGATATGCTCTGTGTTAAGTACTATCATCATCGCTTCAAGTTGGCGTAAATGCTTGTCTTTTCTCCATAGTTTTGAAAAACCAATCACAGACTTAAACAAGTCACCTTTTTTTTCTGCCAAAATAGTTTCAAACATATCAAAGAGGTTAAAAGCATCAGCGGTACTTCCTGCAAAACCTGCTAAAACTTCACCCTCTTTACCCAGTTTACGAATCTTAGTGGCATTGCCTTTGAGTATAGTATCTCCAAAACTTACCTGTCCATCTCCACCGATGACTGCTTTTCCGTCAGCCTTGTAGCCAAGTATCGTAGTTGCATGAAACATTAGACTGCTACCACATTTACTTTAAGTGCTGCATGTATGCCATGTCCAAGTTTTGCATCTACTTCATGCACACCTGTAGACTTCAACGCTTTTTTAAGGTTAATATGTTTTTTATCTAGTTCAATATTAAGTTGTTCAGCAATGGCTGCAGAAATGTCTGCATTTCCCACTGAACCTTTTATGCCTACTGGTGCAGACTGTTTTTCTATCTTAATCTCGCTAGCCTCAAGTGTAATTTTTTCTGCTTCAAGACGAGTAAGTTCATCTTTTAGTTCTTGTGCCATACGCTCTTGCTCTGCTTTCCAGTTTTCTACCACGTCAGGAGTTGCAAGTTTTGCTAAACCTTTACCTATAAGAAAGTTTTGTCCATAGCCATCTTTTACCTCTTTAATCTCGCCTGCTTTTCCTAGTGCTTTTACATCTTTTATTAATAATACTTTCATTTTTTGTCCTTGAGATAATAATTGTAGATATTTTATCTAAAGTTTGCTAATAGATGTTACAATCATAAAAAATTAATATCGGACAACTACCATGTTTCAAAACTTTCACATAGATAACCTAGAAAACTTTCCAAAAGAGCTTGATACTCTTTTAAACCAACAACGTACTATCATTGACTACATCACTAAATCAGATGATATAAGTTATAACAAAGTACTTAAACCCTTACAAGATTTAGATGAAGAGTTAGGACTTTTTTTTACACCCCTTTCACACCTCAACTCTGTCATGAACTCAGATGAAACACAAAAAGCCTATGAAGAATCACTTCCTCTTCTTTCTAAATTTGGCTCTGAGATGGCACAAAATGTTGAACTTTTTAAAAAGATAGAGCAAATCAAAGCAGACAATGAAGAAGCAAAAACAGTTGTAAAACACGACATTAGAGACTTTGTACTCTCAGGTGTAAACTTACCAGAAGTTGAAAAAAAACGTATGGAAGCCATAAGCCTCAAACTCTCAGAACTCTCTAACAACTTCTCTCAAAACCTACTGGATGCAACTAATGCCTATGAACTCATCATAGAAGATGCAAAAGATGTA